>JAFAED010000027.1 GCA_023424275.1 Pseudomonadota bacterium
GCTGTGGATCACCGATTGCGGATGGACGAGGATTTCGATGCGGTCGAGCCCGACGGGGAACAGATGATGCGCCTCGATCAGTTCGAGGCCCTTGTTCATCATCGTCGCCGAATCGACGCTGATCTTCGCGCCCATCGACCAGTTCGGGTGCGCCACCGCCTGCGCCGGGGTAACCGCCGCCATGTCGGCGGCGCTCATCGTGCGGAACGGTCCGCCGCTGGCCGTCAGGATGATGCGGCGGACCTGATCGATGCGCCCGCCCGCAAGGCACTGGAAAATTGCGTTATGTTCGCTGTCGACCGGAAGGATCGTCGCGCCCGAGCGCCGCGCGGCGGCGGTCATCAACGCGCCCGACGAGACAAGCGCTTCCTTGTTCGCCAGCGCAACGTCGGTGCCGGCTTCGAGCGCCGCCATCGTCGGCGCGAGCCCTGCGATCCCGACGATCGCCGCCATCACCAGATCGGCCGGACGCTGCGCCGCCTCGACGAGCGCGTCGGCGCCGGCGGCGGTTTCGATGCCCGTCCCGGCCAGCGCAGCGGACAATTCGCCATAGCGCGCTTCGTCGGCGATCACCGCGATATCGGGGCGAAATTCCCGCGCAAGCTTCGCGAGTTCGGCAACGTCGCTGTTCGCCGTCAACACGCCGACCGTCCACGCTTCGCCGTCGCGCCGCACAAGATCGAGGGTCGATTGCCCGACCGATCCCGTTGCACCGAATAGCGAGAGGCGGCGCGTCATGTCAGGCGGCCGCCCGCACGGCGATCTGGCCGGCAAAGGCAAGCGCCCCCAGCAGCAGCGCCACCGGCAGCACGCCATCAACGCGGTCGAACAGGCCGCCGTGGCCGGGGATGAGCTTGCCCGAATCCTTGACCCCGGCGCGGCGCTTCATCCAGCTTTGCGCGAGGTCGCCGAGCTGCGCGAGCAGCCCCATGAACAGGCCGATCCACAAAGGCACGCCGACGATGCCCGCACGGTCGCCGATCGTCGCACTGGCGATCAGCGCCGCGACCATGCCGCCGATCAACCCCGACCAGGTCTTCGACGGGCTGATCTTGGGTGCAAGGCGTGCACCGCCAAAGGCGCGGCCCGCGAAATAGGCCCCGATATCGGTCGCCCAGACCATGCCGAAGACCCAGAGCGCCGCGGTCATGCCGAGCGCGTCGCGGATGAACCAGAGCCCCGCCATGGCGCCGAGGACGAGGAGCGGACCGAGGATGTTGAGCCCCGTCTTCGCCCCGCTTCCGACAGCCATCGCCTTCACGAGCTGGAACCATTCGACGAGCACCAGCGCGCCGCCGACGAGAAGCAGCAGGCCGAAAGCGATCCCGCCGAACCACAATGCCGTGCCCGCGATGGCGAACAACACGATCGCCGACCCGATCCGCACCCAAAGATCCGATTTGCCCGCTGCCGCCATAGCCTAGAGTCCCCCGTAACGGCGGTCGCGCCGCGCAAAATGGTCGAGCGCTGCCTTCAGATCGGCCGGTTTGAAATCGGGCCACAGCTTGTCGGTGAAATAGAGTTCGGCATAGGCCGATTGCCAGAGCAGGAAGTTCGACAGCCGTACTTCGCCCGAGGTCCGGATGAGCAGGTCGAGCGGCGGCATGTCGGCGGTGTCGAGATGCGCCTCGATCGCCTCGGCCGTGATCGCGCCCGCCGCAGCGGCGGCAGTCGCGGCGCGAACCAGTTCGTCCTGCGCGCCATAGTTGAGCGCAACGGCAAGCGTCGTGCGCTTGTTGCCCGACGTGCGTTCGAGCGCATTGTCGATGAGGGCGACGACGTCGGGCGCCAGCGCGCGCCAGTTGCCGATCACCTTCAGCTTGACATCGTTTGCGGCGAATTCGTCGAGATCCGACAGGATGAAGCGCTTCATCAGCCCCATCAGGTCGTTGACCTCTTCCTCGGGACGCTTCCAGTTTTCGGACGAGAAGGCGTAGAGCGTCATCGCCTCGATGCCGAGATCGCCCGCCGCGCGCACGATCGTGCGCACCGCCTCGACCCCCGCCTTGTGGCCGGCGACGCGGGGCAGCAGGCGTTTCTTGGCCCAGCGGCCATTGCCGTCCATGATGATGGCGACATGGCGTGCGCCATGGCTGGCGGCGGCTGTCGTCATAGTCTGTACAAGGTCCCGGAAACCGACCGATCCACTAGCCCAGGATTTCCTTTTCCTTGGCGGTCGCGGCAGCATCGATCTCGGCGATCGTCGCGTCGGTCAGCTTCTGGACTTCGGTTTCGGACCGCTTGCGATCGTCCTCGCTGATTTCCTTCTTATTCTCGTCGGCCTTGAGGTTGTCCATCCCGTCGCGACGGACGTTGCGGACCGCGACGCGGGCCTTTTCGGCATATTGGCCGGCGAGCTTCGACAGCTCCTTGCGGCGTTCCTGCGTCATTTCGGGGATCGGCAGGCGCAGCATCTGGCCGTCGACGATCGGGTTGAGCCCGAGCCCCGCCGAGCGGATCGCCTTGTCGACCGGGCCGACGTTCGACTTGTCCCACACCTGCACCGACAGCATGCGCGGTTCGGGCGCGCTGACCGAGGCGACCTGGTTCAGCGGCATGTGGCTGCCATAGACCTCGAC
>JAFAED010000116.1 GCA_023424275.1 Pseudomonadota bacterium
TTCTGCATCCTGATCGACGATATCGTCGATTCGGCGGGCACGCTGTGCAACGCTGCTGCCGCGCTGAAGGCCGCGGGCGCCGAGGGCGTCGTCGCTTATTGTACGCACGGCGTCTTGTCGGGCGGCGCGGTCGCGCGCGTTAACGCCAGCGAACTCACCGAACTCGTCATCACCGATTCGATCCAGCCGACCGACGCGGTGAACGACAGCAACAAGGTGCGGACGCTGACCGTCGCGCCGTTGCTCGGCGAAGCGATCAAGCGCATCGCCGACGAATCGAGCGTTTCGTCACTCTTTGACTGATCGGGCGTCAACGCGCGACGAGTGCAGCGACGACAGATTCGATCTGGCGCCGGAAGGTCGCATGATCGGGCACGGCATGGACCAGCCCGCGCGCGGTCCAGCATAAGGCCTGCGCCATACTGCCAGCACGCGAGACGGCCGAACCGGGACCGCTGAACCGGATCGCCTCGGCCATTGCGGCGACGAGACGGCGCTCGGCGACGCGCACCGCGTCGGGCGGATCGCGCCGGAGGATCGCGACAATATCCGTCCCGTGCGGCGACGCATGCAGCGCGTCCAAATGCCGGCCGACCCAGGCATCGAGCGCGTCGGTCAACCGCGCGACGAGCGTTTTTGCGGGCTGGTCGATCGCGGCGAGCGCAGCCGCCAGCGAGCGGTCGATCAGGCCTTTGGTCGCCCAGTCCACCAGCGCCCCCTTCGATCCATGGCGGTTATAAAGCGCCTGACGCGACACACCGAGCGCGTGCGCGACATCGTCCATCGATGTCTTGCGCAGGCCATGCCTCGCAAAGGTCGCGACAATCGGATCGAGAGGAAAATGGCCCCGCATGATCGTGATTTTACAGCTTATACGAATATTGTAAAATCGATAGAATCGGCATTTCGGCGACACCACATCCGTCATGGACTGGCGGTGAGGAGCGAGCTGGGCTAGCGCAACGCCATGTCGATCACATCTGACCTCGCTCTCGCCAACCGCCTCGCCGATGCCGCCGGCGACGCCATCCGTCCGCTCTTTCGCTCGAACTGGTCGCACGAAGCCAAGGCCGATGCCTCGCCCGTCACCGAGGCCGACCGCGCCGCGGAGGCCGCAATGCGCCGCCTGCTCGATGCCGAAGCGCCGCGCGACGGGATCATCGGCGAGGAATATGGTGCCGAACGCACCGAGGCGTCGCGGCAATGGGTGCTCGACCCGATCGACGGCACCGTCAGCTTCATGGCGGGTCGTCCGATCTTTGGCACGTTGATCGCGCTGCTGCAGGACGGCTGGCCGATCCTCGGGATCATCGACCAGCCGATCAACGGCGAACGCTGGGTCGGCGCACTCGGCCAGCCGACGCTGTTCAACGGCGCCCCCGCGCGGACGCGGAGCTGCCGCAACCTCGCCGATGCCGTGCTCGCGACGACCGGCCCGCAATATTTCAGCGATCATGACGGTGAGCATTTCATGGCGCTCGCGGCGAAGACGTCGCACAAGCGGATGGTCTTCGGCGGCGACTGCTATAATTATGGCCTGCTCGCGAGCGGGCATATCGACATGGTGGTCGAAGCGGGACTGAAGCTTCACGACTTCGCGGCTCTCGCGCCGATCGTCGAGGGTGCGGGCGGGACGATGTGCGACTGGAACGGCGATCCGCTAAGTGCCGACAGTTCGGGGCATGTCATCGCGCTCGGCGACCCGGCGCGGCTCGAGGATGTCATCGAGGGGCTCGCCTGCCACCATTGACTCGAGAGGAGCGGCTGATGCCCGCCCTGACCTGGCGGCCCGGCTATGCGCTGGCTGCGGCCATATTGTTCCTGATCGAGATCGCCATAGCGCTGTGGGTCCGCGACCGCTTCGTGCGGCCTTATGGCGGCGACATCCTCGCGGTGATCCTTGTTTATCTGTCGCTCCGCGCCGTCACCACCCTGCGCGTTGCGCCCTCTGCGATCATCGCCTTCCTCGTCGGCGTGCTGGTCGAGGTCGGACAGGCGGTGAACCTGCTGGAGCTACTCGGCCTCGCGGATCATGATGTTGCGCGCGTGGTGCTGGGAACCTCGTTCAGCATCGGGGACATTGCCTGCTACGCCGCCGGCGCCGCGATTGCTGTGCTGGTCGATCGTCAGCATAAGGGGCAAGATTTCGCGCCCGAATCGCTTGCATTTCCGGGCGAATCCCCCTAAGCGCCCGCCTTCCGATTGTGTCGGCTGGCTGAAAGGGCTGCCAGGCCGATACGCAAACGGACTTCAAAAGGAGACCAAAATGCCCAAGATGAAGACCAAGAGCGGTGTGAAGAAACGCTTCAAATTCACCGCCTCGGGCAAGGTGAAGCACGGCGTTGTCGGCAAGCGTCACCGCCTGAGCAGCCACAATGCAAAATATATCCGTACCAACCGCGGCACCAGCGTGCTTAGCGATTCGGACGCGGCTCATGTGCGCCTCTGGGCGCCCTATGGCCTGAAGTAAGGAGCGCTAAGACATGTCACGCATCAAACGCGGCACGACCACGCGTGCCAAGCACAAGCGGATTCTGGAACAGGCGAAGGGCTATTATGGCCGTCGCAAGAACACGATCCGCATCGCCAAGCAGGCCGTCGAAAAGGCCGGCCAGTACGCTTACCGCGACCGCAAGGTCAAAAAGCGGA
>JAFAED010000325.1 GCA_023424275.1 Pseudomonadota bacterium
CGACCAACGGCTCGGCTATATCAGCGGGGGGCGGTTTTTCGGTCCGCGTATCAACGGTATAGTCCTGCCGGGCGGCGGCAACTGGTCGCGCAGCGGGCGGCTGGGCGACAGCGCTTCGGTTGGCACCTTCGACGCGCGCGCAGTGTGGCAGACCGACGACGGCGACCTTGTCTATCTGAGCTACACCGGCCGCAACATCATCCCCGACGATGTTCGCGCGACCTTCGTCGACCCTGCCGTCCCCGACGCCGACCCGTCGCGCTATTATCTGCGAATCGCGCCGGTGTTCGAAACCGCGAGTGCAAAATATGGCTGGCTCAACGGTGTGCTCGCCGTCGGCGTCGGCGAGCGCACCGATTTTGGCGTGCGTCATGTGATCCATGAGGTGCTGTAACATGATCGATCTTCATTATTCGGCGACCCCGAACGGGCAAAAGATCGCGATCATGCTCGAGGAAATCGGCGCGCCCTATCGCGTCATCCCCTATGACATTTTCGAAGGCGACCAACTGACCGCCGAATTCGGGCGCATTAATCCGAACCACAAGCTGCCCGCCATCGTCGACCAAGATCCGGCGGAGGGCGGCGCGCCGGTTGCTGTCTTTGAATCGGGTGCGATCCTGCAATATCTCGCCGAAAAGAGCGGGCGTTTCCTGCCGGTATCGGGCGCGGCGCGCGCGGCGACCCTGTCATGGCTGACCTGGCAGGTCGCGGGGCTGGGGCCGATGGGCGGACAGGCGAGCCATTTCCTCCGCTACGCCCCGGCGGGGCAGGATTATGCGATCGAGCGATATACGAAGGAACTCACGCGCCTGCTCACCGTGCTCGAAAAAAGGCTCGAGAAAAGCGCCTATGTGGCGGGCGACGATTATAGCATCGCCGATATGGCGATCTGGCCCGGCCGCGCGTCGGCATTCGTAATGGGGCTGGGACTCGACGAATGGCCCGCGATGCGCGGCTGGTTCGAACGCATCCGCGAACGTCCCGCGGTCACCCGCGCGATGGCGCGCGACGATCTGAAGGCGCCCGCCAAATATGTGGGCCGGCACCAGCAACTTGACGACAAGGAATGGTCGAACATGTTCGGCGATGCGAACCGCGCGGCGGTCGGGCGGGACTAGACCGCCCGGCCGCGCCATGGGGCCAGACCTTAGCCCTCGCTCGGAACGTGTAACGCGACGGTCCAGCCCCAGGCGTTGATCTCGGCCACGCGCGCCGCGGGGAACCAGCCCGAGCGCTGGACCAGCTTCAGCGAGCGCAGCCGGTCGTCGTCCTCGCCCCACGGCATCGCCGTGCGCGCGCGGGCCAGTTCGACCAGCCGCTTACCCTGTCGTTTTGTCAAACCTCCTGCCGTTTCGAACGCATCGAACATGAAGCCCCCGTTGCAATCGCAAGTCCCCCGACTCGCCCCGGACTTCATCGTGCCAAGCTTGGGGTGCGCGGTGGCCCCAAAATTTGTTGGGGCCGTCGATCAACGCTTCGCGTGCTGGCGGTCGCCCCACAGGATCGCGCGATGCTCGTCGGTAAAGCCCGTCAGCCCGCCCTCGATCGTCTCGGCCCGCGCGACGCCGACCGTCATGCCTTCGGCAACCGCAGGGCGTTCGAGCATTGCGGCGCCCCAGCGATCGACGTTCGGAAAACGCCCCGCTTTCTCGATCAGCTGGCGGCGCAGATAGGGCAGGGTCGCCATATCGGCGATCGTATAGTCGTCGCCCGCAAGCCATTCGGCCTCACCCAGCCGCTTGTCGATCACCATCATCAGCCGGTCGACCTCGCGGCTGTACCGCGCGATGGCATAGTCGTGCCGGTCCTTGGCATAATGGGTGAAATGCGCCTCCTGCCCGAACATCGGGCCGACACCCGATACCTGGAACATCAGCCATTGCCAGCAGATCGCGCGCTTCACCGGATCGGTCGGTACGAAGCGCCCCGTCTTCTCGGCGAGATAGAGCAGGATCGCGCCGGTTTCCCACAGCACGAAGCGTTCACCGTCCGGCCCTTCGTCGTCGACGATGACCGGCGTCTTGTTGTTCGGATTGAGCGCAAGAAATTCGGGGGTTAGCTGATCGCCCGCGAGAATGTCGATATAGTCGAGCCGCCATTCGAGCCCCATTTCGAGGAGCGCGATCGCGATCTTGCGCGCATTGGGGGTGGGGCCGCCATAGAGGGTGATCATCGCGTCAAACCTCCCGTCCGAGCCAGCGCTTCAGCACGTCGGCGCTATCCTGTCCGACGGTCAGCGGGGCAGGACGCCGCACGCTGCCCGGCGTAGCCGACAGTTTCGGGAATATGCCCTGCATCCGGATTTCGCCCAGCTCTGCGTCGGGAACGCTCACCAGCGCCTCACGCGCGGCGAAATGCGGGTCGGCCAGCATGTCCTCGGCATCGAAGATGCGGCCTGCGGGAACGCCGGCCTCGACCATCTTCTGCTCCAGCTCTTCGATGGTCAGCGTGCTGGTCCACTCGCCGATCAGCGCGTCGAGCTCCTCCTGCCGCACCCCGCGCGCGCGGTGCGTCGCATAGCGTTCGTCGGTGGCGAGTTCGGGCTGCCCCATCGCCGCCGCCAGCCGCGCGAACACGCCATCCTGATTGGCGCCGATCAGATATTCGCCGTCCTTGCACGGATAGACGTTCGACGGCGCGATTGCGGGCAGGGTGGACCCGGTGCGGCGGCGCTTGGTGCCGCTTGCAGAATAGTCGGACACGGTCGATTCCATCACCTGCAGCACCGCCTCGTACAGCGCGGAATCGACGATCTGGCCTTCGCCGGTCTTGCTGCGATGATGGAGCGCCGCGAGCGCGCCCATGCACCCGTAAGTCGCAGCGAGCGTGTCGCCGATCGACACGCCCATGCGCGCGGGCGGCAGGTCGGGATAGCCGACGATGCCGCGCCAGCCGCCCATGGCCTCGCCGATCCCGCCGAAGCCGGCGCGCGCCGAATAGGGACCGGTCTGGCCGTAACCCGACACGCGCACGACAATGAGGCCCGGGTTCGTCTTGCGCAGCTCTGACGGGTCGAGGTGCCATTTTTCGAGCGTGCCGGGACGGAAATTCTCGATCAATATGTCGGCCTTGGCGATCAGCTCGCGCGCGAGCGCCTGTCCCTCTTCGCTGCGCAGGTCGACGGCGACCGAATATTTGTTGCGCGCGATCACGCGCCACCAGCTCGGTTTGTCGCCCTGGCCCCAGTTGCGCATCTGGTCGCCCGTCACCGGGGGCTCGAGCTTGACGATCTCGGCGCCCATGTCGCCAAGGAGCTGGCCGCAAAAGGGCCCCGCGATCAGCTGCCCCATTTCGACGACCTTGATGCCTTCCAGCGCGCCCCCGCTGCCCGTCTCGCTCATATCATTCCTTTCGCGGCCGACTCTGGTAAGACGACCTGCCTCGCCCATGGCCTTTGTATACTTAGAATGCTATGTAATTTTCAACCTGCTAAATGACTCGGGATAATCAGGACGCAAGATGTTGAAAAATCATGCTGTGGAATTGGTGGAAGTCGGCCCGCGCGATGGGCTTCAGAATGAAGCCACGATCGTCTCGACCACCGACAAGCTCGAACTCATCCGCCGCGCGATCGACTATGGCGTCCGGCGTATCGAGGTGACGAGCTTCGTCAATCCCAAGAAGGTGCCGCAACTCGCCGACGCCGAGGAGCTGGTGGCGATGCTGCCCGATCGCGACGATGTGACCTATATCGGTCTCGTCCTCAACCGCCGCGGCGCCGAACGCGCGCTTGCAACCGGCCGTATCGACGAACTTGGTGCGGTATGCGTGACGAGCGATACGTTCGGCGTCCGCAATCAGGGCCAAAGCTCCGATGAATCGCTCGCCGCGGCGATGGAGGTCGTCGCGCTGGCGCAGGCGGCGGGGCGAAGCGGCCAGATCACCATCGCGACCGCCTTCGGCTGCCCCTTCGAGGGCGAGGTCGCGCTGGGCCGGGTGGTCGAGATGGCAAAGCGCGCCGCCGACGCGGAGCCGCGCGAAATTGCGCTTGCCGACACGATCGGCGTCGGCGTGCCCGCGCAGGTCGCCGAAATGGTCGGCCGCGTGCGCGAGGCGGTCGGCGGCCTTCCGGTGCGCGTCCATTTCCACAACACGCGCGGCACCGGCATCGCCAACGTCTGGGCGGCAGTGCGCGAAGGCGCGGCGACGGTCGACGCATCGCTCGGCGGGCTCGGCGGCTGTCCCTTCGCACCGGGCGCCGCGGGCAATGTCGCGACCGAGGACGTGCTTTACATGCTCGACCGCAGCGGGATCGAAACCGGCGTTGCGCTGCCGCAGGCGGTCGCGGCGGCGGGATGGCTCACCGGCGTGATGGGACGAGCGCTCCCGGCAATGGTCAGCAAGGCGCCGGCGTTTCCCGGCTGAGGGTCAGATCAGCCAGAGCGCGAACAGCAGCGAGACCGCAAAACTGGTGACCGACGCCGCGGCGACAGGAACGACCGCGCGCCAGCCCGTCCCCAGCAGCAGGTCCATGCGCGTACGCATCGCGGTTGCGGTGACCGCGAACAGGAGCAGCGCCTTCGACGCCGTCAGTGCCGCGCCGCGTACCGCATCGGGGATCGGGAGCATGCTGTTCAGCGTCACCACGGCAAAAAAGGCCGTGATGAACCAGGGGAGGGCGAGGCGGCGCCAGATGCGCGTGCTCGTACCGCCCTCGGGCTTCAGGAGCAGGCCGACGAGCGCGACCACCGGAGCCAGCAGCGCGACCCGTGCGAGCTTCACGATCGTCGCGCTCGCACCCGCCGCGTCGGAAAAGGCATAGCCGCCGCCGATCGCCTGCGCGACGTCGTGGATCGACGCGCCGATCAGGAAACCCGCCTGCGCATCGTTCAAGCCGAAGCGCGCGGCGAGCAGGGGGTAGACGGTCATCGCGAGCGCGCTGGCGAGCGAGACGCCGACGAGGGTCAGCGCGAACTGCGCCTGCGGCAGCCGCTGGCGCCCGATGACGCCATAAAGCGCGAGCGCCGCACTCGCGCCGCAAATCGCGGTTGCCCCGCCCGCGAGCAATCCTGAATAGGGGGACTGTCCCGCAAGGCGCGCGCCCAGAAAGCCCGCGCCCATGGTCAGCGTCATGATGACGACCAGCGCCGCGAACGGCACCGGCCCCAATACCGCGATCTGCAGGAACGTGACCTGCAACCCCAGCACGACGATCCCGAAGCGCAGGAAGGTGCGCGATGCGAAGTCGAGCCCGCGGTGCGTCGCCTCGTTCGCCGAAATGAAATTGAGCGCCAGCCCGACGAGCAAGCCGAGAAGGATGATCGGAAAGCCATAATGGTCGGACAGCCACGCGGCGGCGGCCGATGCCGCGCCGCAGGCGGCAAGGCCGGGGAACAGGCTACCCTTCGGCGCCGTCCCGGCCATCGTCTGCGCCAGATGCAATTCGCCGAACAGGTCGCCGCCGCTCGGCAGATTGTTCCAGTGCGCGTGGCGCATCGACGTCAAATCGGTTCTGTCCAGCGTTGTCATAGGGTCGCGTCTTATCTCCAATGCACATGGGCGCGCAAGGCTCCTCTTGCGGTCCGCCGCGCGACGCGCCAAAGCAGACAGCGTGGTCAGCAGGCCGGACGGGGAGATACGCAGCCGTGACAGGGATTTGGCAGCCGGGGACGGAGCGTCTGCGCGCATGACCCGGGCGACAATCAAGGATGTCTCGCGCGTCGCCGGCGTGTCGATCAAGACGGTGTCGCGCGTCCTCAACAAGGAACGCTATGTCAGCGAGGACATGCGGCAAAAGGTCGAGGAGGCGGTCGCGCGCCTCAACTATCACCCCAGCCTTGCCGCGCGCACGCTCGCGGGGCGGCGCTCGTTCCAGATCGGGCTGATCCACGACAACCCCAGCCCCTATTATATCTTCAACATGCAGGCGGGGGTCGGGCAGCGCTGCCGCGAAGCGAACTTCCGCATGATCATCCAGCCGTGCGACATCAATTCGCCCGGCCTTATCGACGATATCGGAGCGCTGATCGATCAGGCGCAGCTCGACGGCATCATCATGACCCCGCCGGTCACCGACGTCGGCACCGCGCTCGCCGAATTGTTCCGCCGCAAAATCCCCGTCGTGCGCGTCCAGCCGGGTACCGATCTGACCGCGACCTCGGCGGTCTATATCGACAACGTCCAGGCCGCCGACGACATGACGGCCTATCTGATTTCGCTCGGCCATCGCCGCATCGGCCTTGTCACCGGCCATGCCAATTATTTCGCGAGCGGGCAGCGATTGACCGGATACCGGCAGGCGCTCCAGCGCGCGGGCATCGGCTTCGACGCCGCGCTCGTCCACCCCGGCCAGTTCGATTTCCAGTCGGGCGCCGCCGCCGCCGAGGCGCTGCTTGAGCTCCCCGAACCGCCGACGGCGATCTTCGCGAGCAGCGACGAAATGGCGGCGGGCGTGCTCGCCGCGGCGCACCGCATGGGCATTTCGGTGCCCGACCAGCTTTCGGTTGCAGGGTTCGACGACACCGACCTGGCGCAGGTCGTCTGGCCGTCGCTGACGACGATCCGCCAGCCTATCCGCGACCTCGGCTACGCCGCCGCGGACCTCCTTCTCGAATTCGGCGAGACGATCGAGCGGCGGCAATTGCCGCACGAACTGATCGTGCGCGGATCGACGGCGGGTCCGAAAGGCTGAAAGCGACCGGTTGCGGCCGGAAGCTGACCTATCTTCTCCCCTCCCTTCTAGGGAGGGGCCGGGGGTGGGTAGCCGCCGAAGGCGGCGCTCTATGGCAACTCGCTTCGCTCCTACCCACCCCTAACCCCTCCCTAGAAGGGAGGGGAATAGTGGCAGCCCTCCACCCCAATCCCGCCGCCATGAAAAAACGTCTGTCCTTTCCAGTATGACAACGTTATCTCATCTGCACGACAGATAGATTCGGGGAGAGACGATCTTGGCGCAAATCGCCGATAAACGCCGCTGGCTTGTGGTGGGACTCGTGTTCGTTGCGATCGTCCTCAACTATGTCGACCGCCAGATCCTCGCGCTTCTGAAGCCGACCTTGCAGGCCGAGTTCGACTGGACCGACCGCGATTACAGCCACATGGCCTCGGCCTTCCAGTTTGCCGCCGCGATCGCTTTCCTCGGCACCGGCTGGTTCATCGACCGCGTCGGGCTGCGCTGGGGCTTTGCGATCGGCGTCGGCGTGTGGAGCCTCGCGGGCATGGCGCACGCCTTCGCCTCGACCGTCTCGGGCTTCGTTGCCTCGCGCGCGGTGCTCGGCGCGGCGGAATCGATCGGCACCCCCGCTGCGGTCAAGACCGCCGCGACCTACTTCAACGCCAAGGAGCGAAGTTTCGTTCTCGGCCTCGGCGGCATCGCCCCGAATGTCGGCGCGATTCTGACGCCCTTGCTCATTCCGCTGATGGCGATGATGTGGGGCTGGCAGGCGACCTTCCTGATCGCGGGCGGGCTCGGCCTCGTCTGGGTCGTCGTCTGGCTGATGGTCCGCATCCCCGAACAGCCGAACGCCGCGCGCGACGCCGCGGCACCGAAGATCGCGTGGAGCAGCCTGCTGCGCGATCGCCGCCAATGGGCCGTGATCCTCGGCAAGGCGCTCACCGATCAGGTCTGGTGGTTCCTGCTTTTCTTCATGCCCGACCTGTTCCACCGCGTCTTCGGGCTCACGCAGGGGACGCTGGGCTTGCCCGTCGCCTTCGTCTATTTCATGGCGGCATTGGGCGGCATCACCGGCGGCTATCTGCCCTCCTATCTGATGGGCCGCCGCGGCTGGACCGTGAACGCCGCGCGCAAGACGACGATGCTCATCTATGCGCTGCTGATCCTGCCCGTGCCCTTGCTCGTCGGCGTCGACAGCGCGTGGATCGCGGCGATGATCCTTGGTCTCGCGCTTTTTGCGCATCAAGGTTTTTCGACCAATCTTTTCGGCCTGACCACCGACGTCTTTCCCGCGCGGATCGTCGGCTCGGCGATCGGCATCGGCGCCTTTGCCGGCAATCTGTCGGGCATGGCGATGATCGAGTTTGCGGGCTGGTCGCTCGACACGGGCAGGGGATATCTCCCGATGTTCCTCGTCTGCGCCGGAACCTATCTCGTCGCGCTCGCCGCGATCCACCTCATCCTGCCGCGCATCGTCGCGGTCGACGAAGAGGAGGATGGCGACGTGCAGGTGCTGGCGCATTGATCCCCCGAGATTGTCATTCCCGCTTTCGCGGGGATGACGACAGAAGAGATAACTAGACACGCATACGAAACCCGCTTTCCTCATTCTGACTTATGGAGTATATGACAGCGATGTCAGATTTTCTTCCCGCTCCCGCCAATGTGACTCTCGCGGATCATGAGGTTTCACCCATCGCCTGGGGCATGTGGCGCTTCGCCGGCGTCGACGTTGCGGCCGCGCGCGCGCGCGTCGATGCGGCGTTCGAGGCAGGCGTCACTTTGTTCGACACGGCAGACATCTATGGCTGCGACACGCCGGGCGGCTTCGGCTCGGCCGAGGCGCTGCTCGGTGACGTCTTTGCCGAAGCCCCCGGCCTCCGCGACAAGATGGTGCTCGCGACCAAGGGCGGCATCATCCTCGGTGTGCCCTACGACAGCAGCCCCGCCTATCTGACGTCGGCGATCGACATCTCGCTGAAACGCCTGCGCACCGACCATGTCGAGCTGTGGCAGATCCACCGTCCGGACCTGCTCACCCATCCCCAGGAAATCGCGCGCGGGCTCGAGGAGGCGCACCGCGCGGGCAAGATCGGCGCGATCGGCGTTTCGAATTTCACACCCGCCCAGACTGCGGCGCTCGCCAAATTCCTGCCCGTCCCGGTGGTCAGCCACCAGAGCGAATTTTCGCCGCTTCATCTCGCCCCGCTTTTCGACGGCATCTTCGATCAGTCGATGGCCGAGGGCATGAGCTTCCTCGCCTGGTCGCCGCTCGGCGGCGGCCGGCTCGGCGATCCGGCCGACGAGCGCAGCCAAGCAGTCGCCGGACTGCTCGACGCGAAGGCCGCCGAATATGGCGTCTCGCGCGCCGCCGCGACCTACAGCTGGGTGATGGCGCATCCCGCGCGTCCGATCCCGATCGTCGGCACGCAGAATGCCGAACGGATCAAGGAAATTCCGCAAGCCTTCGCTCCGCGCTGGACGCGCGCCGAATGGTATGCGGTGCTGCAAACATCGATGGGGGAGAAACTGCCATGACCGACCGCACGTGCGAGGTTAGCTGGTTTTCGGCGCTGTGCGACGACGACTATGAATTTCTGGGGGTTCCCGACCCGATGCTCAAATCGAGCTGGGAGCATTGCCGCGACATCGTGATGCAGGCCGATGCCCAAGGCTTCGACAATATCCTGCTCCCGTCGGGTTACGCGCTCGGCATCGACACCACCGCCTTTGCGGCGGCGATCGCGACGATGGTGAAGCGTATCCGCCTGCTGATGGCGGTGCGCATCGGCGAAAGCTGGCCGCCGCAGCTCGCGCGCCAGATTGCGACGATCGACCAGATCCTCGGCGGCCGCCTGACGGTCAACATCATCTCTTCGGACATGCCGGGCGAGACGATGGATTCCGAACCGCGCTATCGCCGCACGGTCGAGGCAATGCATATCCTGAAAACGCTGCTCAATGGCGAGGCGCTCGACCATGACGGCGAGTTCTGGAAGCTGCAGGTCGCGCCCGCGCGCGTCGGCACCGTGTCGGGCAAGGCGCCGCCGCTCTATTTCGGTGGCCTCTCGCCCGCCGCGCGCGACGCTGCCGCAAAGGGCTGCGACGTCTTCCTGATGTGGCCCGACCGCGAAGAGGTGGTGAAGGAGATCATCGCCGACATGACCAAGCGCGCCGCCGCTTATGGCCGCACGCTCAAATTCGGCTACCGCGCCCACATGATCGTGCGCGACACCGAAAGCGAGGCGCGCAACGCCGCGGACCGGCTGCTCTCGAAACTCGACGCCGCGAAGGGCGCCGAGATCAAGGCCAAGTCGCTCGATTCGCAGTCGTTTGGCGTCAACGCGCAGGTTGCCTTGCGCGAAGCCGCGTCCGACGACGGTTATGTCGAGGACAATCTCTGGACCGGCGTTGGCCGCGCCCGCTCGGGCTGCGGCGCCGCGATCGTCGGTGATCCCGACCAGGTGCTCGCCAAGCTCAATCGCTATCAGGACATGGGCATCGAGGCGTTCATCCTCTCGGGCTACCCG
>JAFAED010000221.1 GCA_023424275.1 Pseudomonadota bacterium
CCCGGAGCCACGCGGTCAGTCGGGCTGGATCACGATGGACGATTATCCGCAGCGGGCGCTCCGGGAAGGCCGCGGAGGCCGCGTTCGCTACCGCGTCAACGTGACCATCGCGGGCCGAGCGGAAAATGTCGAGATATTGGAGAGTTCGGATAGCGATCTCGCCGCTGCCACGATGAGGGTTCTCACCCGGCGCGCGCGGTTTACGCCCGCAATCCGCGACTGTCAGCCTGTACCCGGCGAATATGAGGGTTCGCTCACCTGGGCCGCGCCCGAGTAATGCGTGCCGTGGTGCGCTGGGCGGGGTTTCTTGCGTTTGGCACTTTGCTTTCCGGTTCTGCATTTGCCCAGACAGCGGCCCCCAGCCCCCTTGCCGCGGCGTGCCGCGTGCGCGTCTCTGTCCTTGAAAATTATCCTCCGTTCCGTCCTGCCGTTGTAGCCGGCAACAAGCTGTTGGCGGCTGCGGCGAGTGGGGACGTTCGCGATCCTCTCGCCACATTCGATCGCGCGCTCGCGGTAGTCCTCGATACCGTCCCCAACGAGGAGGCCGCGGTTTTTGCGCTGACCGATGCGGAGCGGATCGTCGAGATGATCGAGAAATGCGCCGATGCGAGCGGAACGCCCCGCGACAAGGCAGCGCGCGCCGCAATGTCGCTCGAGGCAGCCTATCGTCGCAACCTCGCGACGATGCAGCGAAGCGACTTCGCAGAACGCCTGCTCCGCTCGCCGCGCGCGAAGGCGGTTCTACTCAGTTCGTCTGGCGGCGAGGCTGTGATGGCCGACGCCCAAGCGATCAAGGCTGCGAACAGCGCGGCGCGGCGCGAGGCGCTGCTGGCCGAGTTTCAGAGAGCCGAAGAACGCCGAGAGCGGATCGAGGCGGAATGGCGTGAGAAGGAAGCACGCCTGGCGGCAGAAAATGCCGAGAAGCGCCGCCTAACCGAAGCGCCGATCCGGGCAGCGGAGGCGATCTGGCGCGCGGGTCCCAGCGCGCCAGCTGCGGGCGCGCAGCTTTGCGCCGATGATCGCATTCATAGCTATGCCGGGCGCCGCAAGGACGCCGACTGGATGATGCTCATCGAAGCGGAGATCGGGCGATGCGCCCGAATCTCCGATCGCATCGACGGGTCCTATTTCATGGGACTGGCGCTTGGTACCGCAGTCACCGACGAGCAGCTCGCGCACGCGGCCGGACGGGCGCTCATGTGCCTGTCGACGAGCAATGAAAAGCAGTTGCTCGACAATATAGGACAGCTCACCGATCAGCTGTTCACGTCGAATATCGGCAGGACCGGCATGCGCGCGCAGCCCGTCTGGAGCGAACGCGCCGGAGCGCGGGGCCGGATCGTCCAGATCCGCTGCGATCTGACAATGACGCTTTTCGGCATCGACTTTCACCAGGCCCAGCAGGCGCTCGCAGGAGGTCTCGAAGCCGACGCCTCCTCTTTCGTCGAATATGAATTGGCTAACGGTGTGCTCGGCGCGGTGCGGACGCATTTCGTCCTTTCGGGGACATCGCGCAACGAAAATTGGAGCAACGACACGACCCATTATTGCGATGCGTCGCTGAGCCAGGCCGATGCGGTTGCGGCGATGCAGCGGAGCGGCGGCTGGAAGCAGTTAGGCGTCCGCCCTTGGACCTATGCGATCCGGAACGACGCGCTGACACGCGCGCTCATCGGGCCTCAGAGCCGGGGCGCGGGCCGCTGGTTCACGATGCAGCGCGGCGCCGTAGTCCTCGACATTTACAATACGCGATATTCGGAGCCGGTCCTCGGCGAGAACGGCAATTGCGGCGGCGGCGCGGTCGATCGTTTCGCCATGCTCGCCCCGGTGCGTGCGAAGCGCGTGCAGGTTGGGACACCGATTGCGTGGTAGTACCGGAGCCGCCGGACTTGGCCGATTGCGGACTGGCTGCTTTTGGAGCGAAGGTAACGAATGCGGACGTTCCAAACTATTCGCGCTTGGCATCAGGCTGCGTCTGGTCGCCTTTGCAGTCGCCACCCCCTGAAATCTCCTGATTTATTCAGTTGATATTTTCGGCTCCATCGACACTCGCTTATTTCGCTGAGCCATCGGCGTTGTCTGCCCAAATTGAGCCAGATCGGGATAGCGTAGCAGCAGTGCGGCCGTGACGCCATTGGTCCAACCGAACCCATCCTGCAGCGGGTATTCGCCGCCGCCGCCGGGCAGTTCGCGTTCGACGTCATACTTCTCCATCATTTTGCCGGTCTCGGCGTACACGCGCGCCACGGTGCCCAGCCACCGACGGGCAATCTCCTTCGCGATAACGGGCAAACCATATCGCTCGAGGCCCACCACGGCCATCCAATGGCAAGGCGCCCAGCCATTGGGCGCGTCCCACTGTTCGCCGGTCTCGACTGCGGTGGCTCGCAAACCGCCGGGTGCCAGCAACGCCGCCGACGCGGCCTCCGCCGTAGACTGCGCTTGGGCTTCTGTTGCACAACCGGAGAATAACGGGACGAAGGCTGCCGCGCTCACGGCGCCGCGCCGCTCGCACATCTCGATGTCAAAATCGTCAAAGACACCCGTGTCATCGTTCCAGAGCCATGCGTCCATCGAAGCGCGGCGAGCGGCCGCGCGTTTCTCATATTCCTGAACGATCGAGCCGGTCCCGCTGACGGTCGCGCCCGAAATGATGGCCGTCTCCAGCCCGTAAAGCAGCGCGTTCAAATCGACGGGAAGGATCGAAGTGGTGCGGATGGTGGCGATGGAGCTACGATCGCCGTACCAACGCGAACTGAAATCCCACCCGCTTGCACAACCCGCGCGAATGTCCCGATAAACGGCGGAGCGTTCCCGTCCGACGGCGGCGTCGGCTATACGGACATCGCGTCCATGAGCGGCCTCGTCACGCGGGGTCGAGGCCGCATCCCAATAGCGGTTCAGCATCGAACCATCCGGCATACGGACCACCGCGTCCCGAGCTTTTTCGGCTAGAATCATATCCTCGCCGGACATCCAATAGCGATGCTCGCGCAGCAGTTGCGGGAGATAGGTCGCCCAGGCTTGCTCCGGTTTATCCGGCTGCAGCGCCGCAACCGACGCGTAGAAGGTGGGCGGCTGCGAGCGCGACAGATAGTAGCTGCGATTCGCGTTGGGCACATGTCCGAAACGATCGATCTGCTCTGCCAGGGCGGCGACGCATTCGTGGCGAAGGTGCTTTCGATTCTCCCCCAACCCGACAAGCGTAAAGTAGGAGTCCCAATAATAGGCCTCGCGGAACATCCCGCCGGGAACGATATGCGCATGTTCAAGCGGCAGCAGCGACGATCGATCGTCAACGGACCGAGGCTCGCGCACAAGCGCAGGCCAGAGCCGTTCGATGTGTTCAGACATCGTCAGTCCGTCATGGGCATTGAATTGCGTCACCCCCGCCGGGGGTTCGAACCAGCGCTCCACAAAGTCCTGCAGCGCCCCGTCTCCTACCGGCCGCTCGGCACGGAAAGCTTCCTCGATCCGCTCCGGGGAAGCGCGTGGAAACGAGTCGGCCAGTCTTTTCATATCACGGATCGCCCCGGTCGACCAAAGCGCGGCATAGAGATCGGGCATAAGTGCGGATGGCGGCTGTGGCTGCGCGGTCATGCGCGAGTCTCCGCCGGCGTGCCGGACGTGGCGACCGGGAACCGCTCGGGGAACGACCGTAGTGCCATAAACCCGGCAGCCGCGGCCCCAAGAAGTGCTCCAGCCCCGACAAGTACGGGGCGATAGGAACCGAAGACATCGTAACACCAGCCGTAGAGCGTCGGCGACAGCGCCGTGCCCACAACAACGAATGCGTAGAGCACGCCATAGGCCCGGGCGTAGGACGCCAGTCCGAAGTATCGGGCGACGAGATAGCTAACAAGGTCGATCTCGGCGCCAAATGCGAGGCCGGCCGCGATCAGGCCGATCACGGCAAGACTTGGGTCTCCCTGTGCGATCAAGAGGAAACCGGCGGCGCTAATTGCGAGAATGGCCGTGGCCACGCGCGGTGCGAAGTAACGGTCGATCAGGAAGCCGGTCAACAGCCGGCCGAAGATAAGGAATACCCCGCCTGCCCCCATCAACCGTGCGGCGTCGGTTGCCCGGCCGCCCGCATCGGTGGTCATCGCGATGAAGTGCGCGCTGAAGCCGCCCACTGCCAGCGCCACCATCAGAAAAAGGAAACCCAGTCCCCAAAGCAGTGGGTCGCGCAAGATCGCCGAGATCGGCAGTCCGCTTTCTTGGCCGGCCAGCCGGTTGCGCCCCTCGCCCGGCCCAATGAGCAGCGCGACAATCGGAGCGGCTACCGCAACCACCCCCGCCAACCCGAGATAACCTGCACGCCAGCCCCAAGTCTCGATAACCCAGATCAACATGGGTGGCACGGCAGCAGAAGAGAGGCCCGTGCCGATGAGGGCGATCCCCAATGCGCGGCCGCGTGCGGCCACGAAACGGGCGTTGACTATCCGCGTATACGTCGGCGTTGCGCTACCTACCGCGAGGATCCCCGCGGCCACGAACAGCGCGTAGTAGAGCGGAAGCGATCCGTTCAATCGGCTGGCTGCGAGAAAAAAGAGCACGAGCGCGGCAAGGCAAGGCAGGATCACTTTGCGGGCGCCGAGGCGATCGACCACGGCGCCGAACACGGGCGCGGTCGCGCCCAAACAAAGGAACAGGAGCGTCGGTCCCATCGAGACCTCAGCGCGGGACCATCCGAACGTGTCCGTGAGTGGCCCCAGGAACAATCCCGAGGTTCCGAACGGGAGCGCATGGACGCCGACCGCGAGGCCGAGCATCGCGCCCGCCAGCGGGCGCCATCCGTCCCTGAACTCGGCAGCCGCAGCACTCCGATCAGCCATGACAGGCCTCCTTTTCCTTCGCGTCGCAATTGGTCGAGAGCCAGGCGCCCTGTGCCACGAGGCGGGCGCGAACCTTGCCGATATCGACGTCGCGGACCCTTATCCCGTCAGCGACCGCCACTGCGGCCGCCACGCCGGCCGCGTGTCCGGTCAGCCAACATTGCGGGATCTCCCGAAGGATCGAATGGCTCGTCGGGTCGCACGAGACATGCCGTCCGGCCGCGAGAAGCCCGTCGACCGTTTCGGGTACCAGGCAGCCGAATGGAACCGAAAGGCTAGGCCATTGGGGCGCGAGTGACGGCGACACGCCAATCTCATCCGGCACCGGCGCCAAGGCAGACCAATCGGCTCGGGTTACCCGCGATCTTCCCACCAAACGACGAGAGTGACGAACGCCCAGCTGAGATCCGGCCATCAGCAACCCCGCTCGGCTGAAACCCGGCGCGTTCGCGCGGTAGAAGGCAAGGTGCGCATGCATCGCTTCGCGGCTGGCCGTCTCTGCCTCGGTCAGATCCAGAACGTCCACGCCGGAAAGGCCCGCCAAGCGCGGTCCCATGAAGAGCGCCTTGTCGTCCGACCAGGAGACGACAGGTTTCTCGAAGCCCCGCGGAGAGGCCCGCCGGCCGGCTTCCATGAATGCGGCGAACGCAGCGGGTTCACCATATCGGAAGGCAAGCCAGGTCGGCATGTCGACGGCATCGAACAACCATGAAGTATTCATGCAATGATGGATCGACCGCTCTTCGATCTCGGCATCGGTCCGCGCGCCTGCGCGATAAAAAATGTCGCCGTCCCCCGTACAGTCGATCACCACATTAGTCTCGACCGCCTGTCTGCCCTCCTTGCTCTCGAGAAACACGCCGCCGACCGACCCATCGTCTCTCATCAGCGGGCTCGTTCCGGTGGCATGGAGCAGCAGTTCGGCGCCACTTTCGGCCACAAGTTCCTGGCTCACCGACTTGAGATGCTCGGGGTGAACTGTGGGTGCCCATGTAACCACGCCGTGATGTGCAGATGATCGCCGGCGCCAGTGTTCGACCAGGCTGGCATCTACGCTCCCGAAGTCACTGGTGGGTGGACCCTTTATTGCCTCTGCCGGAATGCGCGCCAGCAATTCCTCCCCTATACCCCGGATGACGAGTCTTCCGTCCCAGTCGGTCATGCGATCGATCCAGATCACAAGCCCACCGGTCGAAAGGCCGCCCAAGTGGTTGTATCGCTCGAGCAGGACCGTGTCGGCACCGCAACGGGCAGCAGCTATGGCTGCGGCCGTGCCCGCAGGGCCGCCCCCGACGACGAGCACGTCGCAGCGCCGCCGCACCGGCACGTTGCGCGCCGGTTCGATCACCGATCCCAGATCGACCTTGACGCGCTTACGCCCGGTCAGGAAAATGCCGTCTTCGTCGGCTGAGTTACCCATGACGACCCCTCAGAACTTGAGTCTGGCTGTGGTGTAGAGGAAGCGACCGCGAGTGTCATAAACACCGGTCGCAGTGACCTCCCCGTTCGGCGACGTGCGAGCCGGGCCGGAAATGATCGGAGGAGCGCGATCGAAGAGATTCTTCACGCCGAGTTCCAGCGTGAGGCCCGACCCGGTGTCGAGGGATGCTTGCACATCATGATACCAGACCGAGCCGATATGGCCTCGGGGGCCCAAGTCCTGCGAGGTATCTGCGAGGGCCGGGCCCAGATAGCGTGCATTGTAGGAGAAGCCTACGCGTTCCGTCGTATAGCCGAGGCCAATATCCACGCGATCGTGGAATGTCCCCACCTGTCCGTCGATCCGATCCACGGCCGCGCCGGCATATTGGACGAAGGTGCGATCAAATATATGCGACCACGTCGCCTGGAGGCGCAGCGAGCCCGGCAATGATGAGCCGATATCGGACAGCTCGAACGTGTAGATACCGGCGACGTCCAAGCCGCTCAGCCGCTCGGTTGCCGCATTCAAGAAGGTATTGTTGACCGACAGCAATTGGCCCGTCGTCGCGGAGCGATTCAGCTGACCGCAAAAGGCCGCTGGCAATCCTGTAGAGTCGTAACACTGGTTCACGACGTTCTGGATGGTGAGCTGCGAAATGACATTGCGGATTCGAATTCGATAATAGTCCGCCGTCACCGAAAGGCCGTGCAGAGCGCCCCCCGGCGTCAGCACCGCGCCAACCGTCAACGTACGCGCACGTTCGGGCTCCAGATCCGGATTTCCCTGGCTCACATTTCCGACAGTCTGACGCTGGACCTGCGTCTGGTCGAGCGTTGCGGCAAGCGCACCGAGCGCTGCCTGACAACTCGCCTGCCTCGCGGGCGAGAGGGTAATCGCCGCGCCGGCGTCGCTCACCCGATCGCATGGGTCGATGACATTGCTAATCGCGGCATTGCGGGGCGCGAACAGCTCGTAGAGGTTCGGTGCGCGGACAGCTGTCCCGTATGTACCGCGGAAGCGGAGGAATGACGATATTTCCCAGTCGGCGCGAGCGCTCCACGACGTATTGCCGCCCACCGTCGAATAATCGCTATATCGAATGGCGCCGCCGATCTCGAGGCGCCGCACAAGAGGCAAATCCGCAAGTACCGGAAGCGAAAGCTCGCCAAATGCCTCTTTGACGGTGAAGTCGGCGGAAATGCCGAGGATTTTCTTCGTCAGGTTCGACCCCTCGAGCAGGGTCTGGGCGGGAGCAACGTCCACTGTCTCGCGGCGGTATTCTCCGCCGGCCACGATCCCGACCGGGCCACCAGGAAGCTCGAACGGCTCTGCACGGAGGAAACCGGACACGACGTGCTGCGTCGACACCGACCGGGTGACGGCAGGCACTGTCGCATAGGCAATGAAGGCCGGGTTGATGGTGTTCGGTCCGAAGACATTAAGCGGCGTGCAGCCGAGCTGACGGTAACGCGCGTCGGCGCATGTGTCGTCCGCAAGATTACCCGGCGTACCGTTGTCGTTGACGTTGAGCGCTGCAACGATCCGGTCCTTCGCGATCGTGCCCTTGTCGTCCTGTGTCGCCGAGACCCTGCCATATTGATAATAGAGGTCGTAATGGAGCTTCGGAGCGAGGTCGCCGCGGAGCCCGAGCACGCCCCGGAACGTATCGCGATCCACAATGGTGACACGGTCGCCGAATTCCTCAAGCCGGCGCTGGAAGTTCAATCCTGCCGCGGGAATCGGTCCTATCTGGGCAAGCACGCTCGCCGGGAGGTTCAACAAGAAGGGGTTATTTGCGGGAATCAGCGGAAGATCGGGCGGTGTCTCGTTCGCCGTCCCGTAGTTTCCACCGGAGAATAGAGCGGGAGCCGGCTCGTAACGAAACCGCGTCTTTGTGCGGCCATAGCTCGCCTCTCCATAGAGTTCCGCGGAAAGTGGCCCCTGCACCAATTCATAAGCCAGCGCGGCCGCCACAGTGTAGCGCTCGGTCGGGTTCTGCAGATATTTGTGCGGATAACGGGCATAACGGTCATCGGGCGTCTGCGTGCGCAGCACCCCATTGTTGTCGAAGAAAAGGTTGCGGGCGACGAAGCGCCCCCCGGCGGTCGCCGTCGAGCCATTGGACAGCAACGGCTGGGCGAAGGTCGCGACCGTACCGCCAATGTCGGCAAAGCCATATGGCTTCGACGAGACGTCGATCCCCTCGCTGCGGGAATATTCCGCTGCGATCAACGCGTGCCCGCGATCGTCGCCGAATTTCGAGCCGAACAACGCTCCGAACTGATATTCGGCGCCGTCTCCCTCGTCGGTAATCCCGGTCCGCGCGGTCACAAGCGCGCCATCATATCGGCTGCGCAGCACGACGTTGACCACGCCCGTCACAGCGTCGGCACCATAGATGGCGCTAGCGGCGCCGGTGACGACATCCACCCGGTCCACCATGATCGACGGAATCGCACTCAGGTCCACCGACGACGTTCCCGGGTTGCCCGCAACATGCCGACGCCCGTTGACGAGGGTGAGTGTGCGCTGAAGGCCGAGATTCCGCAAATTGACATACTCGCCGCCAAAGCCGAAGCCCGAATTCAGCGAGTTGTTGTTCTGGCTTCGCGAACCCGATGCCGCGCCAAGCTGCGGCAACTGGTTGATCGCCTCGGACACCTGCAGCGTTCCTGCCACGGCAAGCGCCTTGCTGTCGATCATTGCGACCGGAGAGGTCGAGCGCAGGTTGGTGCCGAGGCGGGAGCCGGTCACGATAATGTCCTGCGCACCGATCGTGTCGGCCTCATCCGCCTCCGACTCTCCTGCAGTGGGCATTTCCCGGGCGGCCTCCTGATCGACACCGCGAGCTTCCTGCGCCACCGCGTGTCCGGCGAGGAATAGCGCGGCCGCGCACGTCGAGGTGGCAAGCGACCGACGGAACCTGTTCTTCGACATCTCATCTCTCCCTATCAGCCAGCACACCTGCATTGGGCGGCCGGTCCCTAAAAACCTGCATTGCAACAGTTGCGCAATCGTTATCTCAAATTTGCATAGCGCGTTTCGGATGTCAACGCTAACGTGCCCGTCGAGTTCAACGGAGCGTGCATAAGATGTCGACTGACGAAGGAAATGGCCGGGTGACGATGGCGGATATCGCCCGGATCGCGGGCGTCTCTGTGCCCACCGTCTCCCGCGCTTTGCGCAATGTCGATACGGTGGGTATCGAGACCCGACAACGCATACAGGCCCTCGCCGCCGAGCACGGATTTGTGGCGAACCCGGCCGCACAGGCCCTGCGGGGAGTCGCCTCGCGAAAGATTGCCATCATCCTTGATTT
>JAFAED010000250.1 GCA_023424275.1 Pseudomonadota bacterium
GTCCATCACTATAGCAAGACCGAGGTGCGCGAAGGCCGGAAACTCGGTCACGCGACCTGGACCGGTTTTGCGCCCGGAGCCTCTCCCGCATGAACCGACCCGAGATTACGCTCATCCTCGCGCGCGCCACCAACGGCGTGATCGGCGCCGACGGCAAGATGGCGTGGCACCTGCCCGCCGACCTCCGCCGATTCAAGCAGCTGACGATGGGCCGCCCGATGATCATGGGCCGCAAGACCTTCGACAGCCTGCCCGCGGTGCTCGAAGGCCGCCGCCATATCGTCCTGACCCGCGATCCCGAGTGGCAGGATGAGGGCGCCGAGCCCGCCCTGACGATCGAGGAGGCGCTGAAGCTCGCCAATGCGCCGCATGTGATGGTGATCGGCGGCGCGGAAATCTATCGCCTTTTCCTGCCGCTCGCCGATCGCATCGAACTCACCGAAGTTGCGCTCGAACCGACGGGCGACGCAGCCATCGACTATCCCGCCGCGACCGAGTGGCACGAGACGGCGCGCGAGGATCATCCCGCCGACGACGCCGGCCGTCCCGCGTACAGCTTCGTCACGCTGAACAGGACATAGGCCGATGCGGCGCTGGATCCTGAGCATCCTCATCCTGATCGCGCTCGCGGCGGCCACCTTTTTCACGCTCGCGCCCGGCATGATCGAACAGGATCTCAACAAGATCGACGGCAAGCCACTCCCTGCGGTCAGCGCGCGCGCAGAGGCGTTGCACAAGACGCTGACCATCGTCGACCTGCACAGCGACAGCCTGCTCTGGAGCCGCGATTTCCTGGAGCGGGCCGAGCGCGGCCATATGGACTTGCCGCGGCTCGAGGAGGGCCATGTCGCGCTGCAAATCCTCGCGAGCACGACCAAATCGCCCAAGGGGCAGAATTACGACGCCAACAGCGGCGACACCGACAATATCACCAGCCTCGTGATCGCGCAGTTGCAGCCGATCCGGACGTGGAACTCGCTGCTCGAACGCTCGCTCTGGCACGCCGAAAAGCTACACCGCGCGGTCGCCGCATCGGGTGGCCGGCTGATCGACGTCACCCAGCCCGCCGACATCGACCTGTTGCTCGCGGCGCGGCGCGGCAAACCGCTCAAGACCGGCGCGATATTGAGCATCGAGGGGCTGCACGTCCTCGAAGGCGATATTCGCAACCTCGACAGGCTGCACGAAGCAGGGTTCCGGATGGCGGGACTGGCGCATTTCTTCGACAATGATGTCGCGGGTTCGATGCATGGCACTCGGAAATACGGGCTGACCTTGCTCGGTCGCGATGTCGTGCCGCGCATGGAAGAGCTCGGCATGATCGTCGACATCGCGCATTGCAGCCGCACCTGCGTCGCCGACATCCTGAAAATGGCGCGCCGCCCCGTCGTCTCCAGCCACGGCGGCGTACAAGCGACGTGCAAGGTCAACCGCAACCTCGACGACGAACAGATAAGGGGCGTCGCCGCGACCGGCGGCCTCATCGGCATCGGCTATTGGGATGCTGCGATCTGCGACACCTCGCCCGCGAGCATTGCCAAGGCGATGAAGCATGTCCGCGACCTCGTCGGCATCCAATATGTCGCGCTCGGTAGCGACTATGACGGCGCCACGACGGTCCGCTTCGACACGTCGAAACTGGTGCAGGTGACGCAAGCGCTGATCGACGCGGGTTTCACCGACGACGAGATACGCGCCGCGATGGGCGGCAACGCGATCCGCGTGCTGCGCGCCGGCATCGCGCCGCTGCCCCGGACGCCGCTACCACTTGTCGAGGTCCCATGATTCGCCTCGACGGCCACCAACGCATCGAGGGCGATTTGCGCGGCGGGGTGATCGCGCTCGGCAATTTCGACGGTTTCCACGCCGGCCATCAGGCGGTCGTCGGCCGCGCGGTGCGCCACGCGAAGGACGAAGGGCGCCCGGCGATCGTCGCGACCTTCGACCCGCATCCGGTGCGCTTCTTCAAACCCGACGTCCCGCCCTTTCGCCTGACGACGCTCGACCAGAGGCAGGAACTGTTCGCTGCGGCGGGCGCCGACGCGATGCTCGTCCTGCCCTTCGACGCCGCGCTCGCCGCGACGACGGCAGAGGATTTCATCACCGAACTGCTGCTCGGTCGCTATGGCGCCGCCGGCGTCGTCACCGGCGCCGATTTCGTCTTTGGCAAGGGCCGCGGCGGCGACGTCGTGACGCTCGCCGACCATGCCCGCCGCCTGGGCTTCTTCACCGAAATGGTCGCCCCCGTCGACGACACCGAGGAAGTCATCTCGTCGAGCCGCATCCGCGAGGCGTTGCAGGCCGGCGATTGCGCCGCCGCGACGCGCCTCCTCACCCGCCCCTTCACCGTGCGCAATGTCGTGCAGCATGGCGACAAGAACGGACGCCTGCTAGGCTTCCCGACCGCGAACCTTGAAATGGGGCAGTATCTCCGCCCGCGTTACGGCATCTATGCGGTCACCGGAAAGCTGCCCGACGGGCGTATCCTGAAAGGCGCGGCGAACATCGGCATCCGCCCGAGCTTCGACCCGCCAAAGGAATTGCTCGAACCCCATTTCTTCGACTTTGCCGGGGATCTGTACGGTCAGGAAATCGATGTCGCCTTCCACGCCTTCATCCGGCCCGAGGCGAAGTTCGACGATATGGACGCGTTAATGGTTCAAATCGCTCTGGATTGCGACGCGGCAAAGGCGCTACTGGCGGACATCTGACCCCTCGCCGCAAGAGGGGCGACCAGGGGGGAATGATGACCGACAGCGACGACTGGGCCAGCGCACTCGAAGGCCCGAAGAAAAAGCCGATGACGCGGCGCACGAAGATCCTGCTCTGGCTCTTCGCTGCGCTCGTAGCCTGGCTTACCCTGTCGAATGCCAGCTTCCTCGCCCCCGATCCCGTCGGCAAGGCCAAGCTGATCGCGCACCGCGGCGTCTATCATCTCTACGACAAGCGCGCCGCCGCGGGCCGCGACACCTGCACCGCCGCCCACGCGCTGCCGCCAAGCCATGACGTGTTCGAAAACACCCCCGAATCGATGCGCTGGGCCGTCGGCCTCGGCGCGAACATGGTCGAGGTCGACGTCGCGCCGACGAAGGACGGGCGCATGGTGCTTTTCCACGACTGGACCGTCGATTGCCGCACCAATGGCAAGGGCGAGACGCGCGACCTGACGCTGGCACAGCTCAAGGCGCTCGATATCGGCTATGGCTACACTGCCGACGGCGGGCAGAGCTTCCCGCTGCGCGGCAAGGGCATTGGCAAGATGCCGACGGTCGAAGAAGGTCTCGCCGCGCTCCCCGTCCACCCGATCCTCTTCAACTTCAAATCGAACGATCCGGGCGAAGCCGACCAGCTGTTCGCGATCCTGAAAGCGTCGGGCCGCGACAGCGCCAAACTCGGCGACGCCTTTTACGGCGGCGAACGCCCGGTGCAGCGGATGCGCGAACTGCTCCCCGCCAACTGGTCGTTCGACCTCAAGACCGGCGGCAAGGCCTGCACCAAGGATTATGTCAAATGGGGCTGGACGGGCATCGTCCCCGAAAGCTGCCGGAACGGCGTGATCGTCATCCCGATCAACTATCAATGGGCTTTCTGGGGCTGGCCGGACCGGCTGATCGCGCGCATGGACAGCATCGGCGCGCGCGTCATCATCCTCGGCCCCTATGAAAGCGGCAAATCGAACGAAGGCCTGACGAGGCCGCAGCAACTCGCCAAAGTACCTGCCAGCTTCAACGGCTATATCTGGGTCGAGGATATCCGCGAAGTCGGCCCCGCGCTCCGGCCGCGGCAGAAGTAGGCTCCCCGCCCATAATTTCCCCGTCACCCCGGACTTGATCCGGGGTCCCGCTTCGCGCGGTTGATTAGCGCGCCCCCCGGATCAAGTCCGGGGGTGACGAAGCTGTATACTTCGGTTCCCAATTTCTTTGCTCGCACGCGAATCTGCGCTAAGCGCCGCGCACCATGACCGACAGCACCTCTGCGCCCGAAGCCCGCGATTATCGCGACACCGTCTTCCTGCCCAAGACCGACTTTCCGATGAAGGCCGGCCTGCCGCAGAAGGAGCCGCTGATTCTGGCGAAATGGCTGGAAGGCAACCTCGAAGGACAGATTCGCGAAGCGCGCCGCGGCCGCGAGCAGTTCATCCTCCACGACGGCCCGCCCTATGCCAATGGCGATATGCACATCGGCCATGCGCTCAACCATATCCTGAAAGACATGGTCGTCCGCACCCATACGCTGAAGGGCAAGGATTCGCCCTACGTCCCCGGCTGGGACTGCCACGGCCTCCCCATCGAGTGGAAGGTCGAG
>JAFAED010000335.1 GCA_023424275.1 Pseudomonadota bacterium
GCATATGGCGCGTCAAAGGCCGGGCTGGTGGGGCTGACCCAGGTGCTGGCGGTCGAGCTGGCGCGGCGCGGTATTCGCGTCAATCTGGTCATTCCGGGGTTGACCTCGACCGAAATGACCAACGGGATATCGGCGCGCGCCAAGGCCAAGCTGGTGGCGGGCATTCCGCTCGGCCGCGAAGGCACCGCCGAGGAACTGGCCGACGTCGTCTGGTGGGTGGCGGGGTCGCCCTATATGACCGGATCGATCATCTCGAACGACGGCGGCCTGCTGTGCAGATTGTGAGCGATCCGGCCGAGCGGCTCGCCCGCTGGCTGGAAGCGGAGGCGGGGATAGCCGATGCGCGGATCGTGCGCCCGCTGACCGGCGGCAACGCCAATGTCACGAGCCTTGTCGAAAGTGCGAGCGGTCCGATGGTGCTGCGGCATCCACCGGCCGATACCGTATCCGACCTCGCGGGCGCCGGGATCGCACGTGAATTTCGCTTTATCTCGGCGATCGCAGGCAAGGCGCCGGTCGCCGAACCCATATTGTTCTGCGACAATGTGGAGGTGCTCGGCGCGCCCTTTTCGCTGACCCGCTTCGTCCGCGGCGCGGCGATCACCGATGCGCTGCCCGATGGTTATGCGGACGATGTCGCGACACGCGATGCCGTCGGTCATGCGTTGATCGATGCGCTCGCGCGCGTCCATGCAATCAAGCCGGTTCCCGCCGGGCTGGGCGACGCCGACAAGGCACGGAACTTCGTCGGCCGCCAGATCGAGCGATGGCGCAGCGTGCGGGCGGCGCACGCGGTCCGCGACCTGCCGCTGATCGAAACGCTTGGCGCATGGCTCGCCGATAACGCGCCGGCGCCCGAGGCGGTACGGATCGTCCACTGCGACTATCATCTCGACAATGTGCTGATGGATCTGGCCGAGCCGAAGGTTCTGGCGATCCTCGACTGGGAGATGGCGACGCTCGCCGACCCGCTCGTCGATGTCGGATTGGTCACTGCGATGTGGAACCGCGACGAAAACCTGCCGCTCGGCTTCGCGTTCGTTCAGCGCGTGTCGAACGTCGCGGGCGTCGTCGGCGGCGCCGACCTTGCGCGGCGCTGGGCCAATGCGACGGGGCTGTCGATCGACCGGCTCGGATATTTTCAGGCCTTCGCGCTCTGGCGCCTCGCCGCGATCGTCGAGGGTGCTTATGTCCTCTTTCGCGAAGGGCAGGTCGACGGCCCCTATGAGCGCGGCCTCGAACAGGATGTGCCGGCGCTGCTCGACGCCGCGCAGCGGATCGCGCGCGGCGAGGGGATGGCGTGATGGACGCCACGATGATGCACGAGCCGCTGGGTACCGCGACGATCTTCGCGCACGGCGAACGCATCCACGCGACCAGTCGTATCGGCCTGTTCGATGGCGAGCAGGTGGCATGGCGCAGCTTTGCGGAGACCGCCGAACGCGCCCGCCGCCTGGCGGCGGCGCTCCGGGCGGCGGGCGTGGGGCCGAACACGCGCGTCGCGACGCTCAGCTGGAATGATTTTGCGCATTTCGAGGCCTATTTGGCGGTGCCGGCGATGGGCGCGGTGCTCCATACCCTCAACCTGCGGCTGCACCCCGACCAGATCCGCTTCATCATGGCCGATGCCGAAGATGCGCTGCTGATCGCCGATGGTCCGCTGCTCACGGGGCTGCTGCCACAGGTCAATTCGCTTGCAGGGCTGGAGCGTGTCATCGTCACCGGCGACACGGACGGGCTGGGTGGGCTGGAAAAGCCCTGGACGTCCTACGAGGATTTTATCGCCGGCCATGCGCCGGTCGCCGAATTTCCGGTGCCCGACGAAACGGCGGCCGCCGCGACCTGCTACACCTCCGGCACGACGGGCAATCCCAAGGGCGTCGTCTATTCGCACCGCACGATCTTCCTGCACAGCCTCGCGTCGATGGCGGCGAATGCGTTTGCGCTGAGCGACCGCGACACGATCCTGTTGATGCCGCCGATGTTCCACGCCAATGCGTGGGGACTCCCCTATTCGGGCTGGCTTGCTGGCGCCGATTTTGTATTGCCGGGGCCGCATCTGCAGCCCGAGGCGATCCGCCGGATGATCCGCGCCGCAGCGCCGACCTTTACCGCCACAGTGCCGACGATCCTCAACGATCTGCTCCGCGCCGACGCCGCCGATCCGGTCGACATGGCGAGCTTCCGCGTCATCGTCGCGGGCGGATCGGCGGTGTCGGAGGGGCTGATCGCCGAGGTCGAGCGCCGCTGGAATGTGCCGTTGATCCAGGGGTGGGGGATGACCGAGACGAGCCCGCTCTGCGTCCTCTCGCATCCGGCGGCCGATACGGCTGGCGAGGCGGCGCGCCACCTGCGCGCGAAAAGCGGGCGCCCGGTCGCGGGGGTGTCGGTGCGACTGGTCGACGATGACGGCAAGCGGGTCGAAGAGGACGGCAAGAGCGTCGGGCGATTGCAGCTGCGCGGCGCGTGGATCGCGCGCGGCTATCACCGCGGCGCGGGCGCCGATGTGCTGACCGCCGACGGCTGGCTCGATACCGGCGATGCCGGGACGATCGACGAGCGCGGCTATGTCCAGGTCACCGACCGGATGAAGGATCTGATCAAGTCGGGCGGCGAATGGATTCCCTCGGCAGAACTCGAGAACCATGTCGCCAGCCTTGCCGGCGTCGACCTCGCCGCAGTGATCGGCGTCGCCGATCCGCGCTGGGAGGAGCGGCCACTCGCCATCGTCACCACCACCGACGGCGAACGCCCCGATTTTGCGGGACTGCGCCGCGCTCTGAACGACCGCGTTGCACGTTTCTGGATACCCGAATACTGGGCGCACGCCGACACTCTGCCGTTGACCAGCGTCGGCAAGATTGACAAGCAGGCGCTGCGCGAGGCCGTCGCGACGGGCAAAACGGCTTTTGAAAGGATTGACGAATCTTCATGAACGCACCGTCGTCGATGAAGGGCAAGGCCTCGCTGCGCGAGGTGACAGAGGTCCAGCCGGCTCCCGCCAAGGTCCGTGCCAAGCCGCGCGCCGTTCGCCGCACCCAGGCGGAGCGTACCGCGCTGTCCGACGCCCGGATGTTCGACGCCGCGATGCAGCTGATCGTCGAACAGGGGACGCACGCGACGACGCTGAAGGAGGTCGGCGAACGCGCCGGCTATTCGCGCGGGCTCGCATCGAGCCGTTTCGGATCGAAGGATGCGCTGTTCGGCCAGCTGGTGCTGCATTTCAACACCAGCTGGACGCGCGAACTGGCGAACAAGGTCGGTACGCGCGGCGGCGCACAGGCCTGCCTGGCCGCCTTGCGCGCGGTCGAGGGATTCCTGTCGAGCCACTCGGGTTACATGCAGGCGATGTACATCCTGTGGTTTGAATCGATCAGCTCGCACAACGATGTGCGCGATCATCTGTCCGCCTATCACGCAATTTATCGCAGCGATGTCGCCCACTGGGTCGAAGAGGGCATTGCCGCTGGCGAGATCGACGCGTCGGTCGATGCCGAATGCTATGCCTTCGGTTTCTGCAGCTTCATCTTCGGGACGATCTATCAGTGGCTCGTCGCCCCCGAAAATGTCGACCTGCCGAAGCAGTTCGAAGCCTATCGCCGTTCGACCGCGAAGGCCTTTGGGATCGCATGCTGATTCTTTCGCGAAATCTCGCTTAAAATGAATAAATACAATAGCTTATAAGGTTTCATTTGCGCTTGATTTTTCATTTGCTAGACACTAACAAATAAATGCGAGCGATGCTGGTGAAGGCATCGGAGATATTGGGAGAGCTGGCTTGGCAAAGGCTGTCGAACCACTGCCGTTAGGGGGCGTGTTGGCC
>JAFAED010000452.1 GCA_023424275.1 Pseudomonadota bacterium
ACGTGCCGGCGATCGACGCCTTGCCCGCGCACCAACGCCCATCGATGCGCGAGCTCGGCCGTCGCAGCGAAGCCGCCACGCCGCCGTTCCGGACGCTGCGCAGCGATGACGGGCGGTCGGCAGGCACGGTCATTGGCTTGCCGGCGGCGCCCGGCCTGCGACCGACGATCCTCGTCGCGCGCACCGGGCAGCGCGATGTCGTGACCGCCGCGTGCCCGGCGGCGCTCGGGCTCGGGCTGATACCCGGCATGGCGGCCGCGCATGCGCGGGCGCTGGTACCCGATCTCGCGCTGCTCGATGCCGACCCGGCAGCCGACCGCGCGTGGCTCGACCGCCTCGCGCTTCACGCGGCGCGCTGCTGGACGCCGACCGCAGCCGTGTCGGGGGATGACGGGCTCTGGCTCGACCTGTCGGGGGCGAGCCATTTATTCGGCGGCGAGGCGCGGTTTGCGGCGCGGCTGACCTGCTTTCTGAAGCGGCTCGGTTTTACCGCACGCATCGCGATCGCCGGGACGCCCGGAGCGGCACACGCGCTCGCGCGTTTCGGCGGTGCCAACTCGATGATCTTGCCCGAAGGCCGCGAAGCGGAAGCGCTCGCGCCACTACCCCCGGCGGCGCTCCGCCTCGCGCCCGAAGCGCTGGCCGCGGCGGCGCGGTTCGGGATCGAGCGTATCGCCGATCTCTATCCGATGCCGCGCGGACCGCTCGCGCGGCGCCTGGGCCGCGCGGCGGTCGAACGGCTCGACCAGGCACGCGGTTTCTTGCCCGAGCCGATCGTGCCGGTCGTCCCATTCGATACCCCCGAGGCGCACCGCCCGTTGGTCGAGCCGATCGGAACGGCGGAGGCGATCGAGCAGGTGATTGCCGATTTGCTCGGCGATCTCGTGTCGCAGCTCCGCGAAGCCGGCCTCGGCGTGCGAAGCCTCGTCCTACGGTGCGAACGGCTCGACGTGGGCGAGCAGCGCATCCTTGTCGGCACCGCGCGCGCGACGCGCGATGCGGCGCATCTGCTACGGCTGTTCAAGCTCCGCATCGATCGTATCGAGCCGGGGCTCGGAATCGAGGCCATGTCGCTCGCGGCGCCGCAGGTCGAGCCGCTTGCGCCCGCCGCGTTGAGCGTGGCGCTCGATACGGCTAAGCGTGCACCCGATATTTCGCCGATCGTCGACCAACTCGTGGGGCGGGCGGGCGAAGCGGCGCTGTTCCGCCTGGGCGCAGTCGAAAGCGACGTGCCCGAACGCGCGGTTCGGCGGGCGGGCGCGCTCGATACGCCCTCGGGCTGGCCGCGCTGGACTCGTCCGGCGCGGCTCTTCGTGCGGCCCGAGCCGCTGTCGGGGGTCGTCGCACTGCTTCCCGATCATCCGCCGCGGCGCTTTACTTGGCGCGGCACGGCCTATGCGGTCGTTGCGGGGGACGGGCCCGAGCGCATCCATGGCGAGTGGTGGCTGCGGCCCGGCGAACTCTGGGCGGTGCGCGATTATTTCCGCGTCGAGACCGAGAGCGGCGAGCGCTTCTGGATTTTCCGGCGCGGCGATGGCGCAGAGGCCGGAACGGGCGATCTGAGCTGGCATATGCACGGCGTGTTCGGATGAGCGCGAACGCCAAGCCTGCGACTTATGTCGAGCTCCAGGTCACCAGCCATTTCTCCTTCCTCCGCGGGGCCTCGTCGCCCGAAGAATTTTTTGCCGCCGCGGCGCTCATGGGCCATTCGGCGCTCGGGCTGACCGATCGCGGCAGCGTTGCGGGCATGGTTCGCGCGCTGTCCGGGCAGGAGGCCACGGGCGTCCGCCTGATTGCCGGGTCGCGCATCGATCTGCGCGACGGGCGCGCGCTGCTCCTCTATCCCAAGGACCGGCCCGCCTGGTCGCGGCTGACGCGGCTTCTCTCGCTCGGCAAGGCGCGGGGCGGCAAGGGCCGATGCTGGCTCGACTGGAGCGATGTCGTATCGCATGCCGACGGGCTCGTCGCGATCCTGCTTCCGGGCGAGGCCGACGAGCGATTGCGGGCGGATCTTGGCGAACTGCGCGATGTCTTCGGCCGCGACGGCCATCTCGCGCTGTCGCTGCGCCGCCGCCCGGGCGATGCCCTGCGCCTTGGCGCGCTCGACGCGCTGGGAAGCGCGGCGGGCGTGCGCCGTGTCGCGGTCGGCGACATCCTCTATCACGCGCCCGAACGGCGACCGCTGCAGGATGTGGTGACCGCGATCCGCGAGAAGACAGTGATCGATGCGCTCGGCTTCAAGCGCGAGCGCTTCATGGACCGCGCGCTCAAATCGCCGCACGAAATGGAGCGCCGCTTCGCGCTGTTTCCCGACGCGATCGCGGCCAGCGCCGATATCGCTTCGGCGTGCCGCTTCGACCTTGCCGAGATCCGATATCAATATCCCTATGAGGAGGTGATGGCGGGACGGACGGCGCAGGAGGCGCTCGCCGCGCTGACCGAGGAGGGCGCGGCGCGGATGTTTCCAGCGGGCGTGCCGCCCGCCTATCGGCAGCAGATCGATCATGAGCTGAAGCTGATCGGCGAGCTTGGCTACGCGCCTTATTTTCTGACCGTCAACGCGATCGTCGCCGAAAGCCGGCGGCGCGGGATATTGTGCCAGGGTCGCGGCAGCGCGGCGAATAGCTGCGTTTGTTTCCTGCTCGGCGTCACGTCGATCGATCCGATCAAGCATGAACTGCTCTTCGAGCGTTTCGTCTCGGGCGAGCGCAAGGAGCCGCCCGATATCGATGTCGATTTCGAGCATGAGCGGCGCGAAGAGATCATCCAGTGGATCTACGAAACCTACGGCCGGCATCGTTCGGCGCTGACCGCCGTGGTCACGCGCTACCGGACGCGCGGCGCGGTTGCCGAGGTCGGCAAGGCGCTTGGGCTTCCACGCGATCTCACCAAGATGCTCGCCGGCCTCGTCTGGGGCTGGTCGGTCGACGGCATCTCGAACGAACAGATCGCGAGCCTCAATCTCAACGCCGGCGACTATCGGCTACGGCTGACGCTCGATCTCGCACGCCAGCTCATCGGGACGCCGCGCCATCTTTCGCAGCATCCCGGCGGTTTCGTGCTGACCGAGGCGCGGCTCCACGATCTCGTCCCGATCGAGCCAGCGCGCATGGAAGACCGGCAGATCATCGAATGGGACAAGGACGATATCGACGTACTGAAGTTCATGAAGGTCGACGTCCTCGGCCTCGGCATGCTCGGCTGCATGAACCGCGCCTTCAACCTGCTCAGCGAGCACAAGGGCATTGCCGTCGGCATGGCGGACCTGCAGGATGATGATCCATCGGTCTATGGCATGATCCAGAAAGCCGACACGCTCGGCGTCTTCCAGATCGAAAGCCGCGCGCAGATGTCGATGCTGCCGCGCATCAAACCCAAGTGCTTCTACGATCTCGTGATCGAGGTCGCGATCGTCCGCCCCGGCCCGATCCAGGGCGACATGGTCCATCCCTACCTGCGCCGCCGCGAAGGCAAGGAGCAGCCCGAATATCCGAAACCCGAGCTCCGCGCCGTGCTCGAGAAGACGCTTGGCGTCCCACTCTTCCAGGAACAGGCGATGAAGGTCGCGATCGTCGGCGCGGGGTTTACGCCGGTCGAGGCCGACCAGCTTCGCCGTGCGATGGCGACCTTCAAGCTCACCGGCGGGGTTAGCCATTTTTACGACAAGCTCGTGAACGGCATGGTGAGCCGCGGCTACCCGAAGGATTTCGCCGAGCGGACCTTCAAGCAAATCGAAGGGTTCGGCTCCTACGGCTTTCCCGAGAGCCATGCCGCTTCCTTTGCCAAGATCGCCTATGCGTCCTGCTGGATGAAGCATCATCATCCCGACGTTTTCTGCGCGGCGCTGCTCAACGCGCAGCCGATGGGCTTCTACGCGCCGGCGCAGATCGTCGCCGATGCCCGCAAGCATGGGGTCGAAGTGCGGCCGGTCTCGATCAATCACAGCCACTGGGATTGCACGCTCGAACCCGGCGGCGGGGAGGGAAGGGGTCGCTACCTTGCGGTACGGCTCGGTTTCCGGATGGTGCGCAGCCTCGCCAATGTTCATGGCGCGGCGATCGTCGGCGCGCGCGGCGAGCTGCCCTATGACTGCGTCGAGGATGTCTGGCGGCGCGCCGGGGTGCCGCGCGCCGCGATCGAGCGGCTTGCCGAGGCCGATGCCTTCCACACGCTCGGCGAGGATCGGCGGCAGGGGCTCTGGAAGGTCCGCGGGCTCGGCGAGGCGCCGCTGCCATTGTTCGCCGCCGCCGACGCGCGCGAGGCGGCGTTCAGCCCCGAAGGGCTCGAACCCGAGACGGCATTGCGGCCGATGACCGAGGGGCGCGAGGTCGTCGAAGATTACCGGATGACGCAGCTCAGCCTGCGCGCGCATCCGCTGAGTTTCCTGCGCGGCGAGCTTGAGCAGCAAGGAATTATACGCTGCGCCGATCTTGCGACGGTGCGCGACGGGCGCAATGTCGAGGTCGCCGGGATCATCCTCGTGCGCCAGCGGCCGGGCTCGGCCAAGGGCGTGCTGTTCGTCACCATCGAGGACGAGACCGGGATCGCCAACGGCATTCTCTGGCCCGACCGCTTCGACATCTATCGCCGGCCCGTGATGTCGGCGTCGATGGTCGCGATGCGCGGACGCGTTCAGAAAGAGGGCGAGGTCATCCACATCATCTGCGATCGCATCGTCGACCAGGATGCGATGCTGCGCCGGATCGGGCGAACCGAATTCAGCGTTGCGCCGGGGCGCGGCGACGGCGCGACGGGAGGGGGCGGACCGGACTCGCGCGACGCCGCCTGGCGCGAAAGCGCGCGGACGATCGCGCCGCCGCCGATGGGACGCGATGCAGCGGTGGAAGAGCCGCTACGCCAACGCAGCCGCAATTTTCATTGAGGCGGGGGCGTGCCAGGCGAAGCATCCGAACGCGGAAAATTCACCCAAAAATTTCCCGTCCTGGGTCGAGCCGGACGACTGACATTGCCTGCAAGATTTCGCGCGGTCGATGGCCGCCACCTAAATGTAGAGATGCTTTACGTCCTTGTGATGCCGCAGGCTCTCGGGGCGATACGGAAGCATTCGGCCATTTTGCATCACGCCGTCCGCGTTGAAGCGTTCGAGAACCGAGGGATGCAGCGGCGCATCTTCGATAGGGTCGCGGTTGGCCTTTTTGGCGATCTTGAAGATTCCCGATGCCGTTTCATCATGTTGCTCGCCGAGCGGATGGGGATAAGTGCGAAGGAGCGCTGGATCGACCAGCATACCGACCTCCTTGGCCGTATCGACCATCCATTCGAGCGCAATATCCGAAAGCCTGGATTCATTCTCGGGATAGCTGCCGCCGATGTCGGAGTGGTTCCCGGCAAACCATTTCTGTTCGAACCACACGGGCTTGCCGCCCCGCCAGCTTCCAGGCTGCCCCCATTTGACGCGCGGGAAGGATGCACGGCGCTCGTCGATCGAGATAGCGTGACGAGCATAGGATACACGCGGATCCAGTGTCTTGTCGTAAAGCTGCGGGCGCGGCGACTTCCAGTGGATCGTTCGCCACCACGGATGACCTTCGAGACCGTGAGCGAACTTGACGCGCGACCCGAACAACCAGCCGCCGGCAATCCCGATGCTGAGCGCTACCAGGACTAGTGCCACGCCGATGAAGTTGCCGACAAACAGGCTGGCGATGAAAGCGGTGACCGTTAGCAGCACCGCGCCTATCACGCCGAGGCCGACCATGGCTGCGGGGTTCGAAAGCGATGCGACGGTGTCGAACGCGCCAATGAAATAGGGAACGGCATTTGCCTTCCCATCCATATCCGACCCGTATTTGAGCCGAAAGCGGGCCGCGAGTAGATCGCGCTGAGCAAGCAGTTCCTTTTCGCGCTCGGAGGCCTCGCTCGGATGCCGGCCATTCGCGAAATCGAACACCCCCTGGACCGCCTCGCGCGCGATCTTGGCGATCAGTTTCTCACTCCGGACGAGCGGCTCGCCATCCTTTTGCGTGGGTATGCCGCATAGCGACATGACGCCCGCAAGGCAGCGCACGGTATAAGCTCCCCGCGAAAAGCCGAAGAGGAAGATCCGGTCGCCCGGCTGCCAATGTCGGATGATCGCCGCATAGCAATCTTCGATATTTCCGATGATGCCGAGGCCGGTCCCTTGGCTCACCAGATTGTATAGCGAGCGGCCGAGCCCAACGAGTGAGTCGATCCCGCCCGGAAGCGTTCCAAGGCCAGGGTCATAATGGGCAATTTGCCGCGCCGGATCGATCTCGGTGTCCGGACCACAGCGGGTCGCGCGATAGATTTTATAGATATTGCTCCGACGCTCGTCGAAAACGAGTCCACCGCGCTGTCCGGTTCCGTCCGAAAAGACGATGATATTG
>JAFAED010000004.1 GCA_023424275.1 Pseudomonadota bacterium
ATCCAGAGCATGGCGATCATCGACTGGCTCGACCGCGCCTTTCCCGAGCCGCGGCTGATCCCCGAAGAGGCAATGCCGCGCGCGGTCGCACTGGCGCGCGCGCAGGTGATCGCGAGCGACATCCACCCGCTCAACAACCTCCGCGTGCTCAAATATCTGACGCGCGATCTGGGCTTGAACGAACAGACCAAGGACCGCTGGATCGCGACATGGATCACGCAGGGGTTCGAGGCGCTCGAAGCGATGGCGGGCGACGGCAAATATCTTGGCGGTGACACGCCGGGAATCGCCGACTGCTGCCTTGTGCCGCAAATCTATAACGCGCGGCGTTTCGAGGTGCCGCTCGACGACTATCCGCGGCTGGTCGAGATCGACGCCGCGTGCATGGAGCTGGCTGCCTTCCAGAAGGCGCACCCCGATGCGGTGAAGCCCGCGTGATCCGGCTGCTCGCGGGGGCCGCACTGTTGGCGATGCCGGCGGCGGCGATGGCGCAGGAGGATTATGACGGCGAAGTCGACTGGACGACGGCTGATCCGTTTGCTTCGCGCAGCCCGTATGACATTGTGGTTCGCGGCGGCCTGCTTCGACATAACGACGGCGACTTGATCCAAAGCAGTACGATCCTGACGGACGTTCTGCCCGGCCTCGGCGCCCGCTTCGAAAACCGCCTGCGCGACGAAGCGGGCATCGTGCAGTTCCGCCGTTCCGACGGTCGCAGCGCTCATCCGACCAGCCAGGGCGTCACGCTCCGCGGGCTTGGCGGTAATGCATCGAGCCGTGCGCTGGTGACGCTCGACGGCGTTCCACAGGCCGATCCCTTTGGCGGCTGGGTTGCGTGGAGCGCCTATGACGCGATCAACCTTGGCGGCATGATCGCGACGCGCGGCGGCAGCAGCGGGGTCGATGGCCCGGGCGCGCTCGCGGGCACGATTGGCCTCTATTCGGCCATGATCGAGGGCGCCGACGCGAGCCTTGCCTATGGCAGCCGCGACGGTTGGGATGTGACAGCGTCGGTGGGCGGCCTGATCGGGGAAGGCAATGTTGCTGTCGATGGCCGGTACAGCCGTGGCGACGGTTTCGTTCCGGTCGCGAAGGGGCAGCGCGGTGCGGTCGATCGCGCCGCGCCCTATGAGCAGGGCGGGCTCGGCCTTCGCTTGCGCTTCGACGCGGGCGATGACAACGAGATCGAGGCGAGCGTGCGCGGCTTTTCCGACCGCCGCGACCGGGGCACCGACTTCACCCAAAGCAAGGTCGACGGGATCGACGCCAGCCTGCGCATTGTCCACGACCCTATCCAAGAGACGCAGTGGATCGCGCTTGTTTACGCCCAGTTGCGCGATTTCGAGAGTGGCTTTGCGAGCGTCGCCGCCGGCCGCAACAGCATTGCGCCTGCGCTTTTCCAGCGGGTGCCGGCGACCGGGCTGGGCGCACGGTTCGAACTGCGGCCCGCAATCGGCAGGCGGAACCCGCTCCGCATCGGCGCGGACTGGCGTCGGACGGTCGGCCGGACTGAAGAGGACTTCTTCTTCAGCGGCACGACGCCCGGCCGCCACCGCACCGCAGGCGGCAGCAGCGATACGGTCGGCGCTTTCGCCGAATGGACCTCGGGCGACAGCGACTATGGATTTCTCTGGACGCTGAGCGGGCGCGTCGATCGCTGGTCGCTCGGTACCGGCTATCGTCTCGAACGCAATATCGCGGGGCCGGTGATCGCCGACCTCCGGTTCGCGTCGCGGCAGGGCTGGGAAGGCAGCGGACGTGCGGGCGTGCGCTGGGCGTCCGAAGGTTTCGCGGTTCGCGCAGCGGGCTATCGCGGCTGGCGCCTGCCGACGCTTAACGAACTTTACCGCCCGTTCCGCGTCGGGGCCGAGGTGACGACCGCGAACGAGATGCTCGAACCCGAGCGGCTATGGGGCGGCGAGATCGGGGCCGACTGGGACAGCGGCGACACGAAACTGTCGGCGACACTCTTCGCGAACCATCTGACCAACGCTATCGCCAATGTGACGCTCGCGCCGAACCTCAACCAGCGGCAGAATCTCGACGCGATCGACAGCAAGGGGATCGAGGTCAGCGCCGAGCAGCGGATCGGCCCAGCGATGCTGCGCGCCACCTATGCCTTTACCGATGCGAAGGTCGATGCATCGGGCGGCGCAGCGGTCCTCGATGGCCGCCGCCCCGCGCAGATTGCGAAGCATGGCGGCAGCGTATCGCTGCGTAGCAATGCCAGCGGCCCGTTCGGCGGCTTTGCGACGCTGCGTTATGTCGGCAAGCAGAATGAGGACGACCTCGGCCTGCTCGCGCTCGATGATGCGCTCACGCTGGATGCAGGGGTGTCGTGGCAGCTTGCCGAGGCGATCAGCATCGAGGCGCGCGGCGAAAATCTGTTCGACGAGCTGGTACCCGCCGCAATCTCCTCGTCGGGGATCGTCGAGCGCGCGACCCCGCGCACATTGTGGGTCGGTGCGCGCCTTTCTTTCTGAGTTTCACGACATCTGCCCTTCACAGGTCCGAAACAGGCGATAGGATGGCCTCGCCGGGGTTCACGGGTTTGGGGATAGACAAGGCATGGCTGCGAAGAAGCTGAATCTCGACAATTTCCTGCCGTACCGCCTGTCCATCGCCTCCAACGCCCTGTCGAGCCGGATCGCCGCAGAATATGAGAATCGGTTCGGGCTGAAGATCCCCGAATGGCGGTTGATGGCGGTGCTGGGCGAAGGGCAGCCCAAGACGCAGCGCGAACTGGTTCGGGCGACGCGGATGGACAAGGTGACCGTGAATCGCGCCGCCAAGGCACTCGCCGATCGCCAGCTGATCGCGCGGCAGGCGCATGAAGTGGACGGGCGTTCGCACCATCTGGAGCTCACCGAAACCGGGCGTTCGCTTTACGATGCGATCGTGCCGGCAGCGCTGGCGAGCGAAGCGCAGCTTGAATCGAATATCAGTGCCGGCGAACGCGCGACGCTCATGGCTATCTTGGCGAAGTTGACCGCGGCCGCCGAAGTCTATGACTGATCGCAGCTATCGCGCCGCGCCGCCGGGTGCGTTGCGTGTCGAGCCGCTGGGCGAATTGACCGCGGTCTTCGACCGGCGGTCGATGCAGACGCATCTGGTTGTATCGCCGATGCCCGAAATCCTTGAGGCGATGGGTGCGGAGGCGTGCAACGCGGCAGGCCTCGCCGCACGTCTTGCTACAACCTTCGATCTGGGCGGCGCGGACGATGTACAGCCGGTGCTTGCCGAACGGCTCGCCGAACTCGCTTCGATGGGTTTGGTCGAACGCGCGTGAGGCACAGTGCGCGCATAGCCGTCGGTCCGGTGCAATTTCGTATTGGTAGCGACTGGGCCGAACCGATCGCGGCGCTGCGGCGCCTCTATTCCGGCTATCCGCTGGACGATGCGCGCCCAGCCGATGCAACCGTTCGCCTGTTCGCTGCGCGGCCGTGGCGGCGCTGGCTGCGGCCGTCGGTGCATATCGGCGGCGATTTCGTTGTTCCCGACGCGCTTCCGTTGCCGCTGTCGGTGGGATTGCTCGCTGCCGAGAT
>JAFAED010000388.1 GCA_023424275.1 Pseudomonadota bacterium
GGGATTTGTTTCTGCGCCCGTCCGAACCCCATTCGCCCTTTTATCCGGCGATTTCGTCGGGCAGATACTCGCGCACATAATCGATGAAGGCGCGCAGTTTCGGCATCACCTGCTTGCGGCCGGGATAATAGAGAAAGAGGCCCGACGTCATCGCCGCATAGTCGGTGAGCACCAGTTCGACCTCGCCCGTCTCGACCATCGCCTTTGCCATCGGTTCGGCCATCATCGTCATCGCGACGCCGCTGCGCATGGCGACAAGCGCGGCGATCCAGTCGTTGACGATCACCGGGCCGGTGACGGCGACATCATATTCGCGATTTCCCTTCTCGAACGTCCATGGCATCAGCGCGCCGGTCGCGAGGCGAAAGCGGATGCAGCGATGGTCGCGCAGTTCCTCGGGCGTTTCGGGGCGGCCATGCTTTTCGAGATAGGCGGGCGTTGCCGCGACGACGAAACGGAACGGCCCTGTCAGGCGCACGGCGATGACGTCGGCGTCGAGCGATTCGCCCATGCGGACCCCGGCATCGAACCCCCCCGCGCTGAGGTCCGACAGCGCGTCGTCGGCATAAATTTCGAGCTCGATGTCGGGATAGGTCTCGCAAAAGCCGGCGATGATCGGTTCGAACAGGGGTTGGACCGCCCCGCGCATCAGGTTGATCCGTAGCCGCCCCGCAGGCCGGTTGCCGAGGTTGCGCGCGGCTTCATAGGCATCGGCGAGCCCCGTGTAGGCCGGCGCCGCGCGTTCGAGGAACATCTCGCCCGCCTGCGTGAGACCCACGCTGCGCGTCGTGCGCATGAACAGGGGCGCGCCGACGCGCGCCTCCAACGCTTTCACGGTCTGGCTGATGGCGGAAGGCGAGACGCCGAGGTCGGCGGCGGCGGCTGAAAAGCTGCGCCTTTCCGCCACACGCAGGAAGGCTTCGATCCCGTCGAGCGCCCCATGGGGGATTGTTAAATCCTGCTTCAAAGCACTTGCAGATTATAGAGGATTATCTAAGTGCGCAACCGCGACTAAAAAGGTTGCACAACGAAACGAAAGGAAACCTCTCCCATGGCCTATCAGCTCTCCTCTTATCGCCGCTTTCCCGCCGCTTTCGCGATCGTCGCCGCTTCGGCCCTCGCGTTTACCGGCCTGATTGCAACCGCCAGCCCCGCCTACGCCCAGTCGGGTAGCGATTATCGCTGCTCGGGCCTCGCCGAACAGGCGCATGTCGCCGCCAGCGGCGTCGAAGGCGCCAAGCAGTCGAGCGCCAAGCGCTTTGTTTCGACCGGCAAGAAGCTGTGCGAAGCGGGCAATGAACGCGCCGCTGCCAAGCAGTTCCGCGCCGCGCTGAAGATCGCCGGCGTCGCCGAAGTCGAAACCGACAGCCAGATGGCGTCGCGCTAAGACAGCCTGACACACGAATCTCCGGACCGTCCTCTCTCTCCCCGACGGATCCACTAACTGGGGCGGCACCTGAACGGGCCGCCCCTCTTATTTCGGGTGCAGCGCGCGGCGTTACGCCGCCATATCGTGCAGTTCGGCACCGATCACCGTCACCGCTTCGTGCAACTTGGCCGCGATCGTCGTCGCCTGCGCCGCGCCAAGCCCTTCGACGGTCACCTCGATCCGCATCCTATCCCGTTCGATCCGCATCTGCATCGCCGACGGCGTGATCGCCCGCTGCGCGAAGAAGCCCGCGACGCGCGGCAGCGCATGCGGGTCGAGGATCGCGTCGATCCGGAAGCGGTGCATCAGGCGGCGACCCGCTCGGCGCCGGCGATGACGGCTTCGGCCATTTCGTCGGCGACGACGGCGGGCGAGCGTCCTTCGCGTGCCGCGCGTTCGAGCAGCGCGCCGACGCGCGGGCCGATCGCGGCGACGCGCGCTTCGACATCGGCCTCGCTTTCGCCCAGATATTCGGCCGACACATTGATGATGCCGCCCGCGTTGACGACATAATCGGGGGCATAGGCGATGCCGCGTTCGAGCAGCAGCGCCGCGACCTCGGGGCTCGCGAGCTGGTTGTTCGCGGCGCCGCAAACCAGCTTGGCCTTGAGCTTGCCGACCGTTTCATGGGTCAGCGCGCCGCCGAGCGCGCAGGGCGCAAAGATGTCGGCATCGACCCCGGCGATTTCGTCGGTGTCGACGACTTCGGCGCCGAGGATCGCGCGGAGGCGGTCGCGGCGCGCCGGATCGGGGTCGGCGATCACCAGGTGCGCGCCGGCATCGGCGAGGCGGCGGCAGAGGTCGGCGCCGACATTGCCCGTCCCCTGCACCGCGACGGTCAGCCCCTTGAGATCGCGGCCCAGCGCGAAGTCAGCGGCGACGCGCATCGCATCGAACACACCCTTTGCGGTCCATGGCGACGGGTCGCCGCCGGCGCGGCCCTCGACATTGGGCAAGCCCGCGACATGGCGCGAGACGCTGGCGACCTCCTGCATATCGGCGACCGATGTCCCGACATCTTCGGCAGTGACATAAAGCCCGCCGAGATTTTCGACCGCCCGGCCAAAGGCGCGGAACAGCGCGACGCGGTCGAACTCGCCCTCGGGGCGCCGCAGCACCGCCTTGGCGCCGCCGAGCGGCAGGCCGGCGAGCGCATTCTTGTAGCTCATGCCCTCGGCCAGCCGCATCGCATCGCCGAGCGCGTGGCGCATGTCGGGATAGGACCAGAAACGGCAACCGCCCGCGCCCGGCCCGAGCGCCGTCGAGTGAATCGCGATAAAGCCGTCGAGCCCCGCTTCGAGATCGTAAAGGCGCACGCATTCGAGCGGCGGGGCCAGGCGGGCAAGACGGACAACCATGAATCACACTCCTTTGGATGAGGCGGGCATGATCGCATCGAACCGCAGGACGATCTTGCCCCGGTTTTGGTCGATCAGGGTCGTTTTGGGGATTATCTGTTCCCCTAATTTATAATATGAGGATCAAATGACCGATCTTGATCCCTTCGAGATAAAAATCCTCCGCGAATTGCAGCGCGACGCGAATCAGACCACGGCCGAGATTGCCGAGCGCGTCGGCTTGTCGGTGTCGCCCTGCTGGCGGCGGATCGACCGGCTCGAACGCGAGGGCTTCATCCGCAAGCGCGTCGCGATCGTCGACCGGCGCAAGGTCGGGCTGAACGCGCATGTCTTTGCGCAAGTGAAGCTCAACGCGCACGGCCGCGCCAATCTCGACGAGTTCAGCGCCGCGATCCGCGGTTTCCCCGAAGTGCTCGACGCCTATGTGCTGATGGGCACGACCGACTTCATGCTGCGGATCGTCGCGAAGGACATCGACGCCTATGAAAGCTTCTTTTTCGACCAGCTGAGCAAATTGCCGGGGGTGCAGGAAATCAACTCGACCGTCGCGCTGTCCGAAATCAAGGCGACGACCGAACTGCCGCTCGGCTAGCAGGTCCAGAGGAGCAGGAATGAGCCGCATCCATCCCATCTATGACGCGATGGCGCCGACGATCTTCGAACATATGTCGGGGCTCGCGCGGACGCATGACGCGATCAATCTGGGGCAGGGGTTTCCCGACGAGCCGCCGTCCCCCGACATGATCGACGCCGCGGCGCGCGCGCTCGCCGAACGGTCGAACCAATATCCGCCGGCGTTCGGGCTGGTCGAGCTGCGCGACGCCATCTGCCAATATTATGCGCGGCGGCAGGGGCTGGACGTGTCGCGCGACCAGGTGATCGTGACCTCGGGCGCGACCGAAGCGCTCGCGGCCGCCCTGCTCGCGCTCGTCGGCCCCGGCGACGAGGTCATCCTCTTCCAGCCCGCCTATGACAGCTATGCGCCGATGATCCGCCGTGCCGGCGGGGTGCCGGTGTCGGTGTATCTGAGCCCGCCCGACTGGCGATATGATGCGGTGGCGATCGCGCGGGCGATCACGCCGCGCACACGCCTGTTGATGTTCAACGATCCGCTCAATCCCGCGGGCACGGTCGCGAGCGACGCCGAACGCGCGCTGATCGCCGATGCGTGCCGCCGCCACGACCTGATCGCGATCTGCGACGAGGTTTGGGAAGATGTCCGCTTCGACGGCGCACCGCAC
>JAFAED010000096.1 GCA_023424275.1 Pseudomonadota bacterium
GTCCAGAGCTTCTGCGGCATCACGACCAACGCGGCAAAGGCGCGCCTCCAGGGCATCGAGGCCGAAGCCAATGCGATCCTCGCACGCGACTTCGCGGGCGCGGGCTCGACCTTCCGCTTCAACGGCGCACTCGGCTACGTCGATGCCAAATACAAGCGCTTCATCGGCCCTACCGGCACCGATGTCGCCGACCAGCGCACCTTCCAGAACACGCCCAAATGGACGGTATCGGGCACGGTCGCCGCGGGCATTCCGGCGATGGGCGGCAATATCGACGTCTCGACCGGCCTCGTCTACCGCAGCCTGACGCATCAATTCGAAGTGCCGATCCCCGCGCTCGACCAGCCGGGCTATGTCCTGTGGGATGCCAGCCTCGTATGGACCGCCGACAGCGGCGACTATTCGATCGGCATCCACGGCAAGAACCTGACCGACAAGCAATATATCACGTCGGGATATAATTATCAGAATGCGGCGGGCGGCTCGACGCTCGGGCTCGAGGGCGTGCAGACCGCTTTCTATGGCAACCCGCGGCAGGTCTTCGTCACCGGCACGGTCAAATTCTGATCTTCGGAAAATAAGGGGGAAAGGGGCGCTGGCAACGGCGCCCCTTTTTCTATGACGCGAGCGGCGGCGCCCCGGTCCGCGCGACCATCCGTTCGCCGTCGATGACGATCGGGCTGGCGACGCCGTCGATCGACGCGCCCTCGGGACGGAACCGCATTCCGCGGGCCTGAACCTGCGGATCGGCAAACACCTGGGCGAGGTCGTTGATCGGTCCCGCCGGCACCCCCTCGGCCTCGAGCGCAAGCGACAGCGGCTGTGCATCCCACGCCGCGATCTTCGCCGCGAGCAAAGGGATCAGCTCGGCGCGGTTCGCGAGCCGCGCGGCATTATTAACGAACCGCGGATCGTCAGCCCATTCGGGCACACCCAATATGCCGCAGAGCTTGCGATATTGTCCGTCGTTGCCGACCGCGACCACCAACTGGCCGTCGGCGGTCGCAAAGACCTGATAGGGCACGACATTGACATGCGCATTGCCCATCCGTTTCGGCACGGCGCCGTTCGCGAGATAATTGGCGGCCTGATTGGCGAGCACCGCGACTTGGCTGTCGAGCAGCGCCATGTCGACATGCCCGCCCTCGCCCGTGACGTCACGGCGTCGCAGCGCGGCGAGGATCGCCACTGCCGAATACATTCCCGTGAAAATGTCGGCATAGGCGATCCCCGCCTTTTGCGGCGGCCCGTCGGGTTCGCCGGTCAGCGACATGAAACCGCTCATCGCCTGGACGATATAGTCATATCCCGCGCGGTGCGCATAAGGCCCCGTTTGCCCGAACCCGGTGATCGAACAGACGACCAGCCGCGGGAAATCGGCGCGCAGCCGCGCCGGATCGAGCCCATATTTGACGAGCCCGCCGACCTTGTAATTTTCGATCACGACGTCGGCATCGGCGAGCAGCGCGCGCACCTCCGCCTGCCCTTCGGCGCGCGCGATATCGATCGCGACGCTGCGCTTGCCGCGATTGCAGCTGTGATAATAAGCCGCGCCCAAGGCTTCGCCGTCGGCGCCGGTCACAAAGGGCGGCCCCCATTCGCGCGTATCGTCACCCGCGCCCGGCCGTTCGACCTTGACCACCTCGGCGCCAAGGTCCGCGAGCAATTGCCCGCACCAGGGGCCCGCGAGCACCCGCGCCAGTTCGACGACGCGGATGCCCTGCAAAGGTTTTAAGCCCTGGGGCTTAGGCAAAAGCCGAAATGCCCGTGATCGCGCGGCCGAGAATCAACGCATGGACGTCGTGCGTGCCCTCATAGGTGTTCACCGTTTCGAGATTCACCGCGTGGCGGATCACATGATAATCGGCCGAAATGCCGTTGCCGCCGTGCATATCGCGCGCGACGCGCGCGATATCGAGTGCCTTGCCGCAATTGTTGCGCTTCAGGAGGCTGATCGCGTCGGGAACGAGCCGCCCTTCGTCGATCAGCCGGCCGACGCGAAGCGCCGCCTGCGTGCCGAGCGCGATTTCGGTGAGCATGTTCGCGAGCTTCAATTGCACGATCTGGTTCGCCGCGAGCGGGCGCCCGAACTGCTTGCGTTCGCCGGTATAGTTACGTGCGGCTTCGTAGCAGAATTCGGCCGCACCCATCGCGCCCCAGCCGATGCCGTACCGCGCGCGGTTGAGACAGCCGAACGGCCCCTTCAGTCCCGACACATGCGGCAACAGCGCGTCTTCGCCGACCTCGACCGAATCCATGACGATCTCGCCGGTCACCGAGGCACGCAAGCTCACCTTGCCCTCGATCTTCGGCGCCGAAAGCCCCTTCATGCCCTTTTCGAGCACAAACCCACGAATCGCGCCATCATGCGCGTCCGACTTCGCCCACACGACGAAGACGTCGGCGATCGGCGAATTGGTGATCCACATTTTCGCGCCCTTGAGGCGGTATCCGCCCTCGATCTTTTCGGCGCGCGTGCGCATGCCGCCGGGATCGCTGCCCGCGTCGGGTTCGGTCAGTCCGAAACAGCCGACGAGTTCGCCCGATGTCAGCCCGGGCAGATATTTGCGTTTCTGCTCCTCGCTGCCATAGGCGTTGATCGGGTGGATCACGAGGCTGCTCTGCACCGAACAGGCCGAACGATAGCCCGAATCGATGCGTTCGACTTCGCGCGCGATCAGGCCGTAGCTGACATAGTTGAGGCCCGCGCCGCCATATTCGGGGTCGATCGTCGCGCCAAGCAGGCCGAGCGCGCCCATTTCGGACATGATCTCGCGATCGAAACGCTCGTCGAGGAAGGCCGAGGTCACGCGCGGCAACAGCGCATCGGTCGCATAGGAGCGCGCGGTGTCGCGGACCATCCGCTCCTCTTCGCTCAGTTCGGCATCGAGCTGGAGGGGGTCGAGCGGGTCGAGCGCTTCGATGCGCTGCGGATCGGCGAGGGCCATGGAACGGGCTTTCTCTCTCAAAGGGCGGGCAGCCCTTGTCGGGATTGCGCGCTATGGGGTCGGATCGGCCGCTTTGCGGGCCATCGCGGCAGCGGGGCTGTCGCGCGGCTCCAATATCGCCGCGGTCTCGATCAGGTCAAGCGCGCGCCGCGCTTCATGATAGCGCCGCGCATCGATCAGCCACGCACCCGCGACGTCCGACCCGGGCATGGCCTCGACCTCGGCAATCGCAAGATCGGCCTGCCCCGCCGCCAGATAGCGGCGTGCACGATCGAGCCGTTCGGACGCGCGCGGCGATTGTGTTCCGGCCGCGCGCACGACGAACAATTCGCCAAGTTCGCGGCGCAGTCCCGTCCACAGGCTGCCATTCCCGTCGCCGCCACGCCCGACAAGCTGCGGTGCCATCGCGTCGAGTTCGGCGCGAAGCTGCTCAAGCGTCACGGGTTCGCGCGACGTTTCGATGATCGTCTTGACCGCATTCGGCTGGTCGTCGCCAAAACGCAGCCGAAGCTGGGCATCGAGATAACCGAGCGACAGCCCGCGATCGAGCGCGCGGCGCACGGCGAAAGCGACGAGCAACCCTTCGGCGCGCGACGCATTGCCCGACGCCGATTCGGCTTCGAGCGTGATACGCGATAGTCGCTGTTCCAGTTCGGCCACGCGCACTGCGAGCGCATTGGCGCCGTCGACCGGCGCCGCCACCGCCAAGCCCTGATTGGCCGGCTGGCCTTTCGCAGCACCGCTGGCGGCCAGAACCGGGTTCGGCGCGCCGCCCGGCGATTCGATCATTTTCGCGACCGGGACGCTGTCACTCCCCGTCAGCCAGCGGTTCACCGCCCAGCCGCCGCCGACAACGCCGATCAGGAGCAGGAGGAAGGCACCAATGGCGAGGGCGCGAAACGATAGCCCCCTGGCCGGAACCGCCTCGTCCTTGGCGGGCAAGGAGGTGTCGATGCTGTCGATTGCCATGTTTCTCTTTCGAACGACCCTATTT
>JAFAED010000103.1 GCA_023424275.1 Pseudomonadota bacterium
GTGTCCTGGCTGATGACCAGCAGTTCCTTCGTCCCCGCGGCAACGAGCTTTTCGGCCTCGCGCAGCACCGCGTCGATGCGCCGCGAAACCAGTTTTCCACGCAGGTCGGGGATGATGCAGAAGGAGCAGCTGTGATTGCAGCCTTCGCTGATCTTCAGATAGCTGTAGTGGCGCGGCGTGAGCTTCAGCCCGCCCTCGGGAACGAGGTCGATGAAGGGGCCCTGCGTCGGCGGCGCGGCGTCGTGGACGGCGTCGACGACCTGTTCGTACTGATGCGCGCCGGTGACCGCGAGCACGTTCGGGAAGCGCGCGCGGATGACCTCGGCCTCATTGCCCATACAGCCGGTGACGATGACGCGGCCATTTTCGGCCATCGCTTCGCCGATCGCCTCGAGGCTTTCTTCCTTCGCCGAGTCGAGGAAGCCGCAGGTGTTGACGAGCACGACATCGGCGCCCGCATAATCGGGCGACAGGCCGTAGCCGTCGGCGCGGAGTTTGGTCAGAATCCGTTCGCTGTCGACCAGCGCCTTGGGGCAGCCGAGCGAAACCATGCCGACCTTCGGCTGGGTGGGGAGGGTTTTGACTGTCATGATTGGCGGCGCCCCTAGTCTATTTTTCGGACTTTGTCACGCCTGCCAATGTGTCGGCCACGATCCGCCACACGCGCGGGTTGATGCCTAGGCCCAGATGCGTGCTGTCGACCTTTATGTTTCGCGCCTGCGGATTGTAGATGTCGACGGCGATGTCGGGACCCACGATGCCGTCGCGGTCGGAGTAGATGACGGTCAGCGGCTGGGTCAGGCCCTTGAGGTTGCGTGCGTGGATCTCGCGCTCGATCGCATCGAAATCGCGCCCGGCGAAGCGCTGGGCGAGCGCGGTGTATTTGGGGCCGCCTATTATGGGTGTGCCCATGGTGATGATCTCGCGAACGAGGTGCGGATAGGCGCGCGCGGTTTCGCGCGCGATGACGCCGCCGAGGCTCCAGCCGATCAGGGTGAGCGGGCCGCCGTCGGCCTTCGCCCATTCGCGTGCCTGCGCCCCGAAACGCTCGACGTCGGCGGCGACGCGGCCCTGGTTGCGCCCCATGCCCCAGTCGCGGACGTGATAGCCGAGGTGGCGCAAATAGGCCTCGAGCGGGCGCATCGAGAGTTCGGACGCGCCATAGCCGGGGAGGAGGGCGATCGCGCGCCCATCGCCGCGCGGCGCGCCGAGGAGGTGATAACCCGACAGGCCATAGCGCAGCATGTCGAACGGCAGCGCGAGCTCGCCGAGCGTTGCAAGCCGGCTCGGCGGTTTCAATCCCGTGGGAAGCGGTGTGTCGCGGGGCATCGCCTTCTCCCTATTGTCCGCCTATAGCTCGCCGCATCGGCACGGCATTGCAAGGGTGGTGGACATGATTGGCGTATTTGCGGCGATTTCGGCGGCGGTAGCGGTGGCGGCGGGCGCGTTTGGCGCGCATGGTGCGTCGGGTCCGCAGGAGGCCGAATGGCTGCGGACGGGCGGGCTGTACCAGCTGATCCACGCGGTCGCGGCGCTCGCGATCATGGGCGTCGCGCGCGGGCCGGCGGTCATGCTGCTCGCGGGCGGCGCCCTGTTTGCCGTCACCCTCTACGCGATGGCGCTTGGCGGGCCGCGGTGGCTGGGCGCGGTGACGCCGATCGGCGGCACGCTGCTGATCGCGGGATGGCTCTGGGCGGGCTGGATCTACTGGCGCGGTTAACCGCCCGGCACGCTCGCTTCGCATTCCTCGCAGCGAACAACCTCGACGATCTGGTCGCCATGTTCGAGGCGCTGCGCCTCGGGCTCCCAGAAACCATAAGGCTTGCCGGCGCGATAGATGCGCAGCCCGCGTCCGCCGCTCGCGAGCTGGTCGATGCTGCGCCCGACCTCTTCGCCGCCGACGACGCGCTCGCGCAGTTGCACGCGGCCGCCGACGCTGGCGAGGTCGGCCATATAATCCGCGACATGCGCGCCCTGCGCCGACCCCGCGAGCAGCAGGCCGGTGAAGCTGACGGGGTTGATGACATTGTTCGCGCCCGCCTGCCGCGCGAGCAATTCATTGTCCTGCGCGCGGATCACGACGCTGATCGGGACATGCGGCGCGAGGTGGCGTACGGTGAGCACCATGAGGATCGATGTGTCGTCGCGGCCCGCCGAGACAAGGACCGAATGCGCCTTGTCGATCCGGACGTCGATCAACGTGTCGTCGTTCGACGCGTCGCCCTGAAGCACGTTGCAACCCGCCGCTTCGGCCGCCTGGACGCGCGGGCCCGACTGGTCGATCACGACGATGCATGCGGGATCGGTGCCGCGCGCGATGAGCTCGCGGACGGCTTCCGCGCCGCTGGTGCCGTAACCGAGCACAACATAATGGTCGGTGAGCTTTGCCTGGATGCGGGCCATGCGCCATTTTTCCCATGTGCGTTTGAGGACGAAATTATAGGCGGTGCCGACAAAAATGAAGAGCACCATGATGCGGATCGGCGTGACGATCACCGCCTCGATCAGCCGCGAGCGGTCCGAGACCGGCGCGATGTCGCCGAAACCCGTCGTCGTGACCGAAATCATCGTGAAATAGACGACGTCGAGGAAGCTGATGTGGCCGTCGTGGCTGTCCTTCAGCCCCGCGCGGTCGATCCAGTGGACGAGCACGACGATCGCGATCAGGAAGAAAGCGACGCTGAGCCGGGTGATGACGTCCGCCCAGATCGGCCAGTTGCTCGCGCGCTTCAGCGGGCGAAAAATGTGCGGCATTTTCAGCTTGTCGGACGGCCGACGGCTCATCGGGGCGGCAACTGCTTCATCGGATCGACTGGTATGCGATTTTTGCGCAGCTGGAA
>JAFAED010000171.1 GCA_023424275.1 Pseudomonadota bacterium
TTGTCCCCGCCGCTCTCTCAGCAGGATGGGCGCATCGACTGCGTGCGTCCATTGATACTTTGGTGTCGGTGTGATCCTAAAATGACGCAGCGCAGAGCTGCGGGGGCCACGAATGGCGGACGCCGCGCCGTCAGGCGCGATGGGCTGATACCATCGTGCAATGGTGCCCAGCGATGTCAGCACAAAAATATACCGGGTCGCCCGCCACGCGGGTCAACAGGAGTTTTGATCATGCGCAACACCGGCCCGTCGTCACGCCGTGAATTCATCGCCAGCAGTGCTGCGGCCGCGACAGCTGCGGCTCTGCTGACCGCCCCGGACAAAGCAGGTGCGTTCGCGGCGATCGAGACAGGGTCGTCCGGAGGCGGCGATCCCGCGATACGGCCGTTTCGCATTCACGTGCCCGAGAACATCCTCGCCGATCTGCGCCGCCGGATCAAGGAGACGCGCTGGCCCGAGAAGGAAACCGTCGCAGACCGGAGCCAGGGCGCACAGCTCGGGAAGATCCGCGCGCTCGTCCAGCATTGGGCGGACGGCTATGACTGGCGCAAGTCGGAGGCGCGCCTCAACGCGCTGCCGCAGTTCATCACGACGATCGACGGGCTCGACATCCAGTTTATCCATGTGCGCTCGAAGCACGAGAATGCGCTGCCGCTGGTCATGACGCACGGCTGGCCGGGGTCGCCGTTCGAGCTGCTCAAGGTGATCGAGCCGCTCACCGATCCCACCGCGCATGGCGGGACGGCGAACGATGCGTTCCATCTCGTGATCCCGACCTATCCGGGTTACGGATTTTCCGCGAAGCCGGCCGACCCGAGCTGGGGGCCGGACCGTGTGGCGCGGGCCTGGCATCAACTGATGCTGCGGCTGAACTATCCGCGCTACGTATCGCAGGGCGGAGACTGGGGCGCGATCATCTCGGAAGTTCTTGCGGTGCAGGCGCCCGACGGGCTGCTTGGCATTCACGTCAATATGCCCGGCACCATGTCGCCCGACGTGCTGAAGATGGTGCGCAATTTCGAGCCGGTCCCTGAAAGTTTCTCCGCGGAAGAAAAGCGCGCCTATGCCGGCCTCTTGCGTTTCTACAAATCGGGCTTCGGCTACGCCGACATCATGAACACGCGTCCGCAGACGATCGGTTACGCGCTCGCGGATTCGCCCGTCGCGATGGCGGCTTATTATTACGACAAGATCGCCGACTGGACCGATAGCGGCGGCGAACCCGAACGCGTCGTGACGCTCGACGAAATGCTCGACAATATCACGCTGTACTGGGCGACGAATACCGGCGCCTCCTCGTCGCGATCCTATTGGGATGCGGCGCAGGGCGGCGGGGGGCCCTTCAATGCCTTCGACATTGCGACGGTGCCTGTCGCGGTGACCATATTCCCCGGCGAAATCTATCAGGCGCCGCGAAGCTGGGGCGAGAAGTGCTTCCGCAACCTCATCTACTGGAACGAGGCACCGAAGGGCGGGCATTTCGCGGCGTGGGAACAGCCCGAGATTTTCGCGCGCGAGATCCGGGCAGCGTTCCGGTCGCTGCGCGGTTGAGCGAAACTCGACCGGTTCGCCCGGTTGGCCTAGCATGATCCCCGACACTCCAATCTTGCGGGCGGACCATGGATCGCATCGATTTGATGAATATCTTTGTCACCGCGGTCGACGAGGGCAGCCTCGTCGGCGCGGCGCGGCGCTTGCGCCGTTCGCCGACCGCTGTCAGCCGCGCAATCGCGTCACTCGAGGCGCATCTCGGCATCGAACTGCTTCACCGCACGACGCGCAGCATCAGGCTCAGCGAAGCAGGGCAGCGTTATGCCGCAGCGTGCCGGCGCATTCTGGCCGAGCTGGAGGAAGCCGACCTGCTGGCGGGCGGAGAACGTTCGGCGCCGCGCGGCATATTGACGCTGTCGGCGCCGCCGATCAGCGGCGAGGAGGTGCTGCGGCCGATCCTCGACGAATTTCTCGAAGCCTATCCGCTGGTGTCGGCGCGTCTGTTGCTGGTCGACCGCTCGGTGCATCTGGTGGACGAGGGCGTGGATGTCGCGTTGCGCGTCGGCCAGCTTCCCGACTCGTCGCTCGTCGCAACGCGCGTTGGCGACGGGGTGCGGCGCGTGATCGTCGCATCGCCGCGTTATCTGCGCGAGCATCCGCCGATCGAGGAGCCTGCCGATATCGCAGGACATCAGATCGTATCGCTGACCCACTTCGGGATCGAGGCGTGGGCCTTCGGCAGCGGACCGGCGGCGCGCACCGTTCATTTTACGCCGCGACTGGTCGTGAACACGGTGCGCGCGGCGGTCGGATCGGCGGTCGCCCGGCGCGGGCTGACGCGTGTCTATTCCTACCATGTCGCGCGCGAGGTGAAGGAGGGCCTGCTCGCGATCGTCCTGCCCGAAGCCGAACCGGCACCGCAGCCGGTGCACCTGCTGGCGCCTGCCGGACGAATGGCGGTGCCCAAGGTTCGCGCCTTCGTCGATTTCGCGACCCCGCGCCTGCGCGCCGCCTTCGCACGGCTCGCGATCGACGCGCGCGAACTCTAGCGCGGCAATTATCCCGATATTCGGCAGAATGTCTGCCGCCGAAGATCGATTATCGCGGCGCGCTGCCTGACCTACATTGCTCCTGTCGGCGCATAGCGCGCCACACGGGCGATACTTTCTCGACCCGTCGTCACTCAAGCAAAGGTCCTACATCATGAGCAATGCACAGAAAGTCGCCGTCATCACCGGCGCATCGCAGGGTATCGGCGCCGCACTCGTCGACGCCTATCTCGACCGCGGCTACCGCGTCGTCGCTACCTCGCGGTCGATCAAGCCGTCGAGCAATCCCGACGTGCTGACGATCGCCGGCGACATTGGCGACCCCGAAACCGGCCCGCGCGTCATCGCCGCCGCGCTCGAACACTTCGGCCGCGTCGACACGCTGGTCAACAACGCCGGCATCTTCGTCGCGAGCCCTTTCACCGGCTATAGCGCCGATCAATATGCCAGCGTCGTATCGACGAATCTCAACGGCTTCTTCTACATCACGCAGGCCGCGGTCGCGGCGATGGAAGCGGCCGGGCGCGGGCATGTCGTGAGCATCACGACCAGCCTCGTCGATCATGCCAATTCGAATGTCCCGTCGGTGCTCGCTTCGCTGTCGAAGGGGGGCATCAACGCGGCGACGAAGAGCCTCGCGATCGAATATGCCAAGCGCGGCGTCCGCGTGAACGCCGTGTCGCCGGGCATCATCAAGACCCCGATGCACGCGGCCGAGACGCACGAGTTCCTGTCGGCGCTGCACCCGGTCGGCCATATGGGCGAGACGTCGGACATCGTCGATGCCGTCCTCTTCCTCGAAAACGCGCCCTTCGTGACGGGCGAGATCCTGCACGTCGACGGCGGCCAGTCGGCCGGCCATTGATCCGATCGGTCAGGGAGATAAACCATGCCCATCGTGACTGTTCAACTGACCCGTGAAGGCACCGAGCCAGGTGTCGATCATGTAACCCCCGAACAGAAAGCCGCGATCTACAAGGGGATGAGCCAGGTTCTGCTCGACGTGCTCGGAAAGCCGTTCGACTGGACCTGGGTCATCTTCCAGGAGGTCGAGATGGAAGATTGGGGCTGGGGCGGCATGCCCGTCGCAGAGTATCGCAAGAAGCTCGCGGCGGCCTCGGGCTGAACCGCCAGATTTTGGAGAAGATGATGAACACCCGCCATCTTACCAGCTTGCTCGGCATCGAATTGCCGATCATCCAGGCACCGATGGCGGGTGTCTCTTCGCCTGCCATGGCCGCCGCCGTCAGCAATGCGGGCGCGCTCGGCTCGATCGGGGTCGGCGCGACCGATGCCGAGGGAGCGCGCGCGATGATTGCCGCGGTCCGCGAGCGAAGTGCGAGGCCCTTCAGCGTCAATCTCTTCTGCCACGCGCCCGCCGTCGCCGATGCGGCGATCGAAGCCGCGTGGATTGCCCGCCTCGCGCCGCTGTTCGCCGAGTTCGGCGTGGATGCGCCAGACGTGCTGGGCGAAATCTATCGCAGCTTCGTCGCCGACGAAGCGATGCTGCAAATGCTTCTGGGCGAGCGGCCGGCAGTCGTCAGTTTTCATTTCGGCCTGCCTCCCGAACCCGCGATCCGGGCACTGCGCGACGCCGGCATCCTGTTGCTCGCATCCGCGACCAACCTTGCCGAAGCGCGGATCGCGGCGGCCGCCGGGGTCGATGCCGTCGTTGCGCAGGGATGGGAGGCTGGCGGGCATCGCGGGGTTTTCGATCCCGACGCGCCCGACGACCGCCTCGGCACGATGGCGCTCACGCGGCTGCTCATCGATGTGATCGACCTGCCGGTCATCGCGGCCGGCGGTATCATGGATGGTGCGGGCGTTGCCGCCGCGCTGGACCTGGGCGCTGCGGCGACGCAGCTCGGCACCGCCTTTATCGCCTGCGACGAAAGTTTGGCCGATGCCGGCTATCGCGCCGCGCTGGCGAGCGACGCCGCCCTGCATACCCAAATGGTGCGGGCCGTGTCGGGGCGCCCGGCGCGCATATTGGCGAACCGGTTCGCCGCGCTCGATGGCGAGGTTTCGGCGGCGCAAATCCCGGCCTATCCGATCGCCTATGACCTTGGCAAAGCGCTGCACGCCGCGGCCAAGTCGCGAGGCGAATATGGATTTGGCGCGCAGTGGGCGGGGCAGGGGGCGCCGATGGCGCGCGCCATGCCCGCCGCGGACCTCATCGCAACGCTGGCCGCCGAATTGAAGATTGCAATGGAGCAGGATCATGGATGATTTCGGCCAAGCCTTTGCCGCGCTCGGCGACCTGCGCTGGCGCCCGCTGTTCGTGATGAAGGTCGGCGTCGACCATATCCATGCAATCGGCGGACCAGCCGGAATCGACCGGCGCGTCGGCGAGATGGTCGCAGGGCGATTTGCGGGCGAGCGCCTGTCGGGCGATGTCCTGACCGGCGGTGCCGACTGGCAGATCGTGCGGGCCGACGGTGCGGTGCTGCTCGACGCGCGCGTCGTGCTGCGCACCGACGACGGCGCCGGGATCGCGATGGACTATACGGGCATCCGAACCGGCCCCGCCGATGTCATCGCGCGGCTGGGACGCGGCGAGCCGGTCGATCCGGCGGACTATTATTTCCGTATCGCGCCCCGCTTTTCGACGTCCGATGCGCGCTACGAATGGCTCAACCGCATCATGGCGGTCGGCATCGGTCACCGGCTGCCTGAGGGGCCGGTCTACAGCGTCTTCGAGATTGCCTGAGCGCAGCGCGGGCTATCCCCGCCAGATCAGTCCTTCGGGCGCACCGCGGCCGAGACGGTCGGGAAGCGCCTCGCCGACGGCGACGAATTCGAGCGAACCGCTGTTGATGCAATAGCGCAGCCCCGTCGGCGGCGGCCCGTCGGGGAAGACATGCCCCTGATGCGATCCGCAGCGCGCGCAGACGATCTCGGCGCGGACCATGCCGTAGCGCCTGTCTTCGATCGATTGCAGATGATCGGCGTTGAACGGCGTCGTGAAGCTCGGCCAGCCGGTGCCGCTTTCGAACTTGGCGCCGGCGCGGAACAGCGGCAGGCCGCAGAGGCGGCAGCAATAGACGCCCTCGCGCTTTTCATAGAGGAAAAGCCCGCAATAGGGCGCTTCCTCCGCATGATCGAGGAGAAGGCTGCGCTCCTCATCCGTGAGCGCGGCGGCGAGGTCGTGCCGTTGCTGCCGCGTCGGCGGCGCCAGGTCGAACAGGTCGCTCCCGACCTCAGCCACGGGCGACGTCCAGCAC
>JAFAED010000174.1 GCA_023424275.1 Pseudomonadota bacterium
CCGTTGCGCATCCGGCACTGCACTTTTTCGTTGGAGGTGACGCCTGGCAACGGGTTAGCTGAGGCAGGAGCACAGCAGCTCGCTTGAGCGCCCGAAAGCTGCCGAACTGAATGCAGACAGCCGCTCCGGCCGTGATCGATGCTATCTCGGCGCTTGCGGTGAGCACACAAGTGCTTCAAAGTTTGTCCGAATCCATGGGGTCGCACCTAGCCCATCGGAGACGCGCCTTGACCATTCGCACTTTGCTTGCCTGCAGCCTGCTGGCTGTCCTTCCCCTGTCGGCAGCGCACGCCGAGCCAACTTCCGAAGAAATCTATAAGGAGGTGGCGAGCCGCGCGGGCCCGCCCACGGCGGTGCTGCGCTACGGCGCCGACGATCTTCGCAGTGGACAGCTTCGTATCCCGGAGGGCAAGGGGCCGTTTCCCGTTGCCGTCATCGTGCATGGCGGCTGCTGGACGGCTTCCTACGATACGATGGCCGGTACGGCGGCGGTTTCCGAGGCGCTGACCAAGCGCGGCATCGCCACCTGGAATATCGAGTATCGGCGGCTGGGCGATCCCGGTGCAGGCTGGCCCGGAAGTTTCGAGGACGTGGGCGCAGGGATCGACTTTCTCACCGTCATCGCGAAGACCTACCCGCTCGATCTTGGTCGCGTAACGATCGTCGGCCATTCTGCCGGCGCCCATCTCGCGCTCTGGGGCGCTTCCCGCGGAAAGCTCGGTACTGCTTACGCGCCCAAGGTTCGCCCCATGTCGGCGGTTCAGATCGACGGGGTGGCGTCGCTCGCCCCCTTTGTTGGCATCGACGAGCAGGTGTGCGGAAAGCCCGTGATCGCGCAGCTGATGGGCGGCGGACCGGACGCACGCGCCGCCGAATATGCCTTGGCGTCGCCGGCCAATCAGCTGCCGCTCGGCATCCGCCAGCTGCTGGTCCAAGGTGCCTTTACTCCCTTCATGGCGCCCTATGCCGAGCAAGCGCGCGCTGCCGGAGATCGTGTCGAAGTCCTCAATGGCACGGAAGATCACTTCGACGTCGTGACGCCTGGGACTGTCGTGGGGGACAAGGTCATTGATTTCATCGCGACCCGCGCCTTTGCAACGGATTAAGCTCAGGTCGTCAAGGACGATGGCAGATCTATCTGTGCGAGAAAATTCGTGAGGCTCTCGGTCTAGACGGCCGCGGTCCGCTATTCGAACGACGCGAGCTGCCAGTCAGGATCGCCCGGTCCGCCCTGCTTCGGCACGCAAAGATTTCGTAGCCATAGCGCGCCATGCCTCAGCCGCACGCAAGCATCTGGCACGGACTTGCTCGAGCGGGGTCGTCCCCGCCTCACGCGTGCATTTTTCCGCCTGTTCTAGGTAAAAGTCGCTCGCGCTAGACATCTCTGCACTCTGGTAGTCCTATCTCAGCCATCGGTGCCGCCGATGATCGTTAGCGTCGTCGACATCGGACGCGCCTATTTTCTCTTTTTGTCCGGCCGCTGCGTCAACGCGGAATCCGCTGCCGTCTTCGAATCCTTACCAGTCCTGTCGTCGCGCAGGACCTTCGACGCGGCCTTGCCGGCCTTCGCGCTCGTCTTTTCTTCCTTGGCCATGGCATTCGCTCCCGATGCAAGTGAAAGTCAAACGCCGCTGAACTCTTTTTGTTTCTATTCGAGTCTTCCTGCGCCCAGTTGCCACAGCAGATCATCCGTATTACATAGGCAATACACTGCATCATTATCTGCGATCGCGGTTCGGCAGGGGCTGAGAAAATGACTGTTTCGAGAATCATTGCCATTGCAGCCGCGTTTCTGCTGGCCGCGCCGATGGTCGCTAATGCACAGCAAGCGTCGCAGGAACTAGCGCTTGAAGAAACCAATATTTCCGGGTTCCCGCACGCGAAGCTTTATCGTCTGGTCGGCCCGAAGCCTCGCCCGGTGGTCGTGATCTTGGCCGGCGCTGAAGGCGGCGACGGAGCGGGTAAGCGGTTCGGGCCAATCTTGGCAAAGCTTGGTTATGCGGCCGTCAGCCTGCCTTATTATTCCGCCAACTGGGGGCCAGCCGCTCCGCCGCCCGAATATCCGGATCTCCCTGGGAGTTTCATCGACTTGCCGGTCGATCGGCTAGCCGAGTTAAAAGGGGCGCTACAGTCCATTCCGGGCGTCGATACGCGCCGGTTTGGGATTTTCGCGGGCTCAAAAGGGTCGGAATTCGCGCTCATCGCTGCCAGCCGATATGAATGGATCAATGCGGTCGTCGCCTATGCGCCGTCCGACCTTGTCTGGGAAGGCTGGGGACTGGAAATGATCGAGGCAGAGGGAACACGATCGTCCTTCTCTTTCGGGGGGAAGGCACTTCCGTTCATGCCTTATCGCGGATTTGTTGAGGGGCTTCTTGCGGGTCCGACGGCAGATTTGCGGGCCATTCATGAAAATGGCCGGGCCGATCACCAAGAGAAAGAAGCCGCAGCCCGAATTCCGGTGGAGGCTTACCGTGGCAAACTGTTGCTGATCGCCGGCGATAAGGACCAACTATGGAATTCCGGGAGGATGGCCCGAAACATCGTTGCATCTCGCCAGAAGGCCGGGCTGGGGACGACAGCGCTGATCTATCCCGATGCTGGCCATGACTTGGCTGGCGGATCGGGCGAAGCCCGTGTGGACGACCGAGGCGGCGGAACGCCTGAAGCCAATGCGAAAGCACGCTTGGATTCATGGCCGAAGGTTGTAGCGTTCCTGGGACATGCGCTTAACCCCTAGTTCCAGTACTCGTTGCTTGTTTCGCGCGGGTTAATAGCATCCGCTTACTTGGATCGATGTTTCTCGCCCTTGGGGGGAAGCGTCATTGGAGCGCGTCAGTGATTTGGCCAAGGCTTTGAAGCTCAGAAGGTCGTTCTTCGAACGCGATGTCGAGATCGTCGCGCGCGATCTGATAGGCGTGTCCGTCTATGTGGGCGGCGTAGGCGGCTCGATTGTCGAAACCGAGGCCTACGACGCCGCGGATCCCGCCGCTCATAGCTTTCGCGGGCCCACCGCGCGCAATGCAGATATGTTCGGGCCAGCGGGACATCTCTATGTCTATCGCATCTACGGTTTGCATTTCTGCATGAACTTCACCTGCGGTCATGGATCGGGCGTCCTTATCCGGGCGATAAAGCCCGAGCGCGGCCTCGACATCATGCGGGACCGCCGGGGGCCGGTCGCTGAACGCCTGCTGTGCGCCGGGCCGGGAAGGCTCTGCCAGGCTCTTGGAATTGACCTCGGCTATCGCGGCATGTCGCTCGATCAGCCCCCCTTCGAACTTTACGCAGCAGAGGATACGAAGCCGGTTGCCGCTTGCCGCCGCATCGGAATAAAGGCGGCCGCTGACGTGCCACGTCGCTTCTGCGAGATCGGGTCACCCTATCTCAGCCGCGCGATCGGGCGCGCCTAGCCCGATGATTCTTCAGCGCGCTGTCGCTCCGCTTCGTGCCGATAACATCGACAAAGATTGTGGCCGCGACGGCGGCGGCGGCTCGATAGACAAAGCGTCCCGCGCTGCCGCGGGCTGTTGGTTGCCCCGAAACGCGCCGGTCGCCGCTTGGCTCCGGCCGGTCGTCCCGGCCGGAGCATCCAGACAATATGCTTACAGCCCGTGTGCGGCGCGGATACGCCGAGCGGCCTGTTCGCCGATGATCGCGCAAGGGGCCTGCGTGTTGCCTGTGGTCACCCGCGGCATGATCGAGGCGTCGGCGACGCGCAGCCCTTCGATTCCGTGGACGCCAAGCGATGCACCGACGACCGACATATCATCCTGTCCCATTTTGGCGGTGCCGCACTGATGCCAATAGGTCACCGCGGAATCGCGAATGAAGGCGTCCAGTCCCTCTGCGTCGCGGTCCCTGGGCATGACCTCGCCCTTGACGAAAGGTCTGAACGCGTCGCCATTGCCGAGTTCACGGCAGAGCCGCACGCATTCGCGCGCCGCCTCGATGTCGGCGGGATCCGACAGCATGTTGGCGTCGATCGCCGGAGGCGTTGCCGGGTCCGCATCGCGCAGTCGGAGGCTTCCGCAGCTCTGCGGTTGAGCCAGCCCTGCGAACATCGTCCAACCATGGTCCGGCACGCCGAGCGCCGCCGTGCGATCGCTCGGCACCGGAAACTCGACCTGGCAGAAGAGCAGGTCGGGTGCGTCCAGATCGGCTCGGCTCTTCCAGTAGAGTGTCGCCTCGCTTCCGCTGTTACGCGGCGCCATCGGGCCTGCGAGCTCCCACATGCAGCCGAAGGACACATGATCCTGCATATTGCGCCCGACGCCGGGCAGGTGCTGCACGAGGGGGATCGAATGCCGGTCGAGCTGAGCGCGGTCGCCGATGCCCGAGAGCATCAGGAGCTTTGGCGTGTTGATCGCGCCGGTCGACAAAATGACCTCGCTGCGCGCACCGATCGAGAATATGCGCCCATCCTTCTCGATCTCGACGCCCATTGCGCGGCGCCGATCGATCAGTATGCGCCGGACATGCGCGCCGGTGATGATCGTCAGATTGGGACGGTCCGAAACAGGATGCACATAGGCGCGGTACAGCGACTGGCGCCGGCCGCCCCGAACGAGCATGTCGGTGATGGCGGCGCCGCCCGGTCCCTCCATCATCGCGCCGTTCGGGCTTTCGAACGTCGGGATGCCTTGTTCGCCCGCCGCGCCTAGGAGAGCATGCGCAAGCGGGCTCGGGTCTTGGGCAGGCTGCACCCAGACGGGGCCTTCGGTGCCACGATAGCGGGAATCGGGTGCGCCCTGCCAGTTCTCGATGCTGCGGTAGATGTCGAGGACGGCTTCATAACCCCAGGCGGCATCGCCCGCTTCGGCCGCGAAATGATCCCAGTCGCTTTTGTGGCCGCGTGCCCAGACCATGACATTCACGCTCGATCCGCCGCCGAGGCCCTTGCCCATCGCCATCGACAGTTCGCGGCCGCCGAGCTGCGGGTTGGGCTCCGCCAGAAATCCCCAATCGCGGTCGCTGCCGAGATTGGTGGGCCAGAGCGCGGGATCGAGCACCGCCTCATGCTCGTCGCTGCCTCCGGCTTCGATGTGCAGGACATGGGCGTCGGCGTTTTCCGCGAGCCGGCGTGCGACGACCGAGCCCGACGAGCCGGCGCCGCATACGATGAAATCATAGCTGGGCTTGAGCTCTGCGTTGAGCCTCGCCTGGTTCTCGCGGGCGCGGCGGGCAAAATCGGGATCCTGACCGGGGGAAGCCTCGGTGATCATCATCTTATCCTTATGCTTTGGGGAGGAATGGGGACGCGTGGTCCCCGGTTCGTCTGCCGCGCCGAACCGGCGCGAAATGGTGGAGCGACGACGCGGGCTGGCCCGTTTCGTGCGCTGTCGATCCGGCGGGAAGCCGGCCGAAGATTGTCGGATTGGTGCAGTCTCGAGAGGGTAGGCGGGACCTTGCGGGTCCCGCCTACCGGCGCCCGCCGCCGGGGAGAGAGCAGGGCGCTGTTCGTTTATCGGTATTTGGCGGAGGCTGCCTGCGCGGCCTCGTCGATCACGTCCGCCACCACTTTGGGCTGGGTCATGAACACGGCATGGCTCGCGGCCACTTCGGTCACCTTGGCACCGATGCGCTTCGCCATATGCTGGAGCATGCGCTGGTCGAAAGCCTTGTCCTCGGTTGCGATCACCGCCCAGCTGGGCTTGCTGCGCCAGGCTGCCTGGGTCAGCTGCGTACCGAATGCCGACATGTTGATCGGAACCTGGCTGTCGCGCATGAAGGCGGCATCACGGTCGCTGGTATCGGCCGCGAAGCCGGCCTTGAACCTTGCGAGGTCGATGAAGCCGAAACCGTCGCTTTGCGTGTCGAGAACGAACTCGGGCGGGGTCACGAACCCCTCATATTGCTGCGCGGTCGTCTCGCCCGCATCAGGGGAGAGCGCCGACACATAGACAAGCCCCGCCACCTTCGGATCGACCCCGGCTTCGGTGATCACGGTGCCGCCCCAGCTATGGCCGACGAGGATCGCAGGGCCGTCGAGCCGTGCGAGGGCGCGCTTGGTCGCCCCGACGTCGTCGGCAAGCGAGGTCAGCGGGTTCTGGACGATCGTGACGCGATAGCCGCGGCCGGTAAGCTCATCATAGACGCCGCGCCAGCCTGAGCCGTCCGCAAAGGCACCGTGAACGAGAACCACATTGCGGACCGGATGCGCGGCGGCGACAGGCGCCTTGGCGTCGGCCGGCTGCGCCGAAGCGGTGACAGGGACGGCAGCGGCAACCACGGCGGCTGCGACGATGGAGCGAAGATTGCTGAACAGGGACATCGATATTCTCCTCTCATGCGATAACAGTTATCGCGATATCTAAGCAGATAGGGTGATTCGTACCCTCTGTCCAGCGGAAATATATCGCGATATTTATTTTTGCGATCGGGGTGCTATATTAAGAGGCGAAACGGAGCCTCAAGATGACCACAGCCAATCCCCCGGTGCCGCTGGACGACCAGCTTTGCTACGCAATCTATTCCGCCGGCATCGCGGTGCAGCGCGCCTATAAGCCGCTGCTCGACGAGCTGGGGCTCACCTATTCCCAATATCTGGTACTTAACATCCTTTGGCGCGAAGACGGGCAGGCGGTCGGCCGGATCGCCGACCAGCTCGCGCTGGAATCGAGTACGTTGACGCCCTTGCTCAAGCGTCTCGAGACAGCCGGGTTGGTTCGCCGGACGCGCAATCCATCAAACGAACGCCAGGTGGTCGTTGCGTTGACGGATGCTGGGCGCGCCCTCAAATCGAAGGCTGGCTGTCTCGGCGACGCCCTGCTGATCGCCTCGGGGCAATCGCCTGCCGCCCTTGCCGATCTCAACAGGGACATCAAGGCCTTGCGCGATGCCGTCTATGCCCATGTGGGCGGCTGGGACCTGACGGCTCCGCCGAGCGTCTGAGGGGCAGCGGCATTCAAGACGGCGCGGCGCCCCGGAGGCCGCGATTACGCCCTGCTGCCAGCTCGCGCGCCAATGTCAGAAAGGCTGCCAGCCCGGCTGACGGATGTCGCCGGCCGGGGTAATAGAAGCAAAGACCGGGGAAGGGCGGCGTCCAGTCCTCGAGCAGGCGGACCAGCGATCCGTCCTCGATGGCATCCATCACATCCTGTTCGAAAAAGAAGCCGATGCCGAGGCCCGCGCGGACCGCGGCGCGCGATAGCGGGAGATCGTCGAAGGTCATCGGGCCGCTTACCTCGACCTGCGCCACATCGCCGCCCTTCTCGAAATGCCAGCGGTAGAGCGAGCCATCGGGCAAGCGGACCCGAATGCAGGCGTGGCCGAGAAGATCGGTTGGCACCAGTGGACGCGATCGCGCCCCCAGATAGGCCGGCGCCGCGACGACAGCGAAGCGCTGGGGCTCGCCGAGCGATAGCGCGATCATGTCGGAGGGGACGAGGGAGGCGACGCGGACGCCGAGATCGAAGCCTTCGGCGACGATGTCGCGCAGCTGCCCTTCGGTCACCAGGTCGACATGCATATCCGGGTAGCGGCAAGAATATTCGAGGAGCAGGTCGGTGAAAGCCGGCGAGCGCGCGGCGAAGGGCGGCGCGTTGATCCGCAGCGTGCCCGTCGGTGTGTCGCGACGCTCTCGGACGATCTCGATCGCCTCGCGCACGTCCTGGAGCGACGGCCCGAGACGATCGACGAAGATGCGCCCCGCGTCGGTTAGCGCCACGCTTCGCGTTGTCCGGTTGAATAGGCGCACGCCAAGCTCGGCCTCGATCCGCGCGATCATGTGACTGAGCGCCGTTGTCGACATCCCGAGATCGATGGCAGCCTGCCGAAAGGATGTGCGCCGAGCGACGGCCAGCACAGCGTCAAAATCTCGAAGTGCAAACCGAGACATTATCCCGACTCCTTCATTATCTCATCCAGGATTAGCCCACTTCTCGGAAGAGTGGTCGATGCCTAGGTTTGACGCAAGCCCAAGCTAAGGAGACCCGTCATGCCAAGCCCAGATACCGCCCAAGCCCGTTCCGGCGCCGATGAGCAAATAAACCCCGACGCGCTGGTTGCAGCGTTACCCACGCCCATCGCAGACTATATCGCAGCCAATGCTCGGCTCGATGTAGACGAAATGCTGAAGCCTTTCGCCGCCGATGCGGTCCTCATCGACATTGGCCGCCGCCTCGAGGGCCATGCCGAGCTTCGAACCTTGTTTGAAGAGGAAGTCGTGGCGGTAAAGGCGATCTTCACGCCGGATAGCGTTCGCCAAGAGCAGGGCAAGGTCGTGGTAGAGGGTCCCGCCCATGGCGAGTTCAAGGGCAGCCCGATCCGTTTCACCTACGCGTTCACGCTCGAGAATGACGCGATCCAGACGCTGGAGATCACGATATGAGCGTCCAGGCAGATCCGAACGAGTTTGCTGGCAAGCGCGTCGTCGTCAGCGGCGGCACCAAGGGTCTCGGCCGCGCCACCGTTGCGCGCTTTCTCGCCGGCGGCGCCCGGGTGATGACCGCCGCCCGCGCGAACCCTGAGCCCATGGGCGGAGTAGAGTTTGTTCGAGCCGACCTGACGACGGCCGAAGGCGGAGACATGCTGGCCGCAGCGGCGCTCGCGCAAATGGGCGGCGTCGACATCCTCGCCCATGTGATCGGCGGTTCCTCGTCGCCAGGAGGCGGTTTCGCTGCCTTGACGGACGATCATTGGCTCGCGGAGTTAAACCTCAATCTCATGGCGACGGTGCGGCTTGATCGCCTTCTCGTTCCGCAGATGATCGAGCGCGGCGCCGGCACGGTCGTACAC
>JAFAED010000233.1 GCA_023424275.1 Pseudomonadota bacterium
GGCTCAGCGTGCGGCTGATGACATAGGGATCGGAGACCTGGTCCGCCAACGCCTGTATCTGTCCCAGCATCGTCAGCGCGCGGTCATGGGCGATTTGTGCGGCCTGAATGGGCAGCGCATCCTCGGGCGGCGCCGGAGGAACGACGCCATAATGATTTTCGTACGGCGCCGGATAGCGAACCAGCCGTTCCCTGATCGCATGCACGAGGTGATTCCGGTTCATAAGCCTAACCTAGGGAGACGTCCGAGCCATCTTAGTAAGGTTTAATGAAAAAAACCTCAACAAGAATCAGCTACTCGGATCGTTGGTTAGGTTTAACAACCAAGACCATCGCTTTCAGCGCGCCAGAGCCATTCTACCAAGCATCTTTAAAGCGTGTCGGTGTTCCAAGCAGAGGATTAGCTGCTCTGAACATGGCGCCTGCGCGTCGGTTCAAAGCAAAAGCCCATTTCCCGCTCCGGACGATGCTCCCTTCATGGTTACCGATTCCCGCCGGATTCTCCTCTACTGGGACCCGGCAGCAACAAAGCTAACGGCCGCGCGGCCGCCCGCCAGCGCCGCGCGGGGGAATGCTGTTCTCGAGCGCCCACGCCCGAGCAACCTCGGGAACCCAACGCGGACGCCCTAGCCCCCCGACCCGGGGCGGCAGTTTCGACGGATCCTGCGAGACGAGCCTGCAGATCGTACTCTCCGAATATTGGAGGAACCGGGAGAGTTCCCTTGCGGTCCAGAGATTATCGTCGGTCACCGCTAAATCCGTTCCGTCAACGAGAGTTCGGCTACCCGGCGCGGGATGGCAATAGAATGGATCACCCGCGGATCCGATCCTTCATCGCCTTTTCGAACCCCCGATCGCTATCGAGAAATGCCGTCAACATCGCGGGAACAAGATCGGCCACCGGCTCTTCGACGCCATAGACTTCGGCATAAGCCCGGGCATATGCCGAAAGCCGGTCATTGAGTTCAGGCATGACGACGATGGCGAGCTTGACCGGCGTGCGATCAGGAAGCCGGGCGAGCTTGAGCCCCACCATCAGATGTGACCCCCGCGCCAAGGCCTCAGCACCATATCCTTATGCACCACCACCCGAAGCGGCCAGCCGGGTCGAACTTTGAGCGTTGGTTGGACATCAAGACCTTTGGCGACGAGCTGGTCGCCCGCGCGGGCTCCGTTCTGCTGTGCGGATTCACGAATAGCACGGACCAAGTCGCTTTCAGTGCTGCCCCATCCAAGCTCGGTCCCGACGCCGAGAAACGTCGAGAGCGCCACGCCCTTCAAGAGCTGCCAGCTGTGCCTGTCTATCCGGTCGGAAAGCCCGGCATAGCCCTCTGCATCGCTCGCGGGCGCATTGTCGATGCGGATCGATGCGCCGTCAGGCAGAATGAGCCGCTGCCACACGACAAGCGCCCGGCTCTGCCCGAAGGCCACGACGCTATCGTAACTGCCGATCAACCGCGAACCTTGAGGGATAAGCAGCGTCCGACCCGTTACGCTATCATAGGTGTTTTCGGAGATCTGCGCGGTCACGATCCCCGGGAGATCGGAACTAAGCCCCGTGATCAGGCTCGCGGCGATCACGCTACCGGCCTGGAGCATCCAGGGTGACACGGGCGCTTCCAACCGATGCGGGTTTACATCGGATCCGCTGTTCGCTCGTCCCAAAATTTCATTTTTCCGTCCCGCTCCGTCTGCTGCCGGAGCCAAAGGCGCAGGCGCTTCCGCAGACTGCCCCTCCTGGACGACCCTTGAGGAGGCCGAACGAGGATTCGCGCCCCCGGTCGCGAGCTGCAGCATGACGCCCGACTGACGCGCGGCGCGCAATTCGGCTGCGAGGCGTTGCTGCTCCGTTTCGGCATCCTGCGCCGCGCGGGCCGCCGCGTCGGCAGCAGGATCGGTGGGCCCCGTCATGTCCAGCTCACGCTGTTTTTCCAGAATCGGCCTACCGAGATCACCGGGCAATTTCGGGCCGAGCTTCGGGACGTCGGCATAGCTCTTCGGCGCGCCATCAAGAGCATCGGCAGGAGCCTTGACCACTGCCTGTTCGCGGTTTTCAGCTTGTCCGTTCGACAAGAAGCTGATGGGTTTGAACGCCAGCCAGACTGCCCCGGCGAGACATGTTGTGCATACGCCGGCGACCGCGATGATGGCGCCGCGGCGGAACCGGGTGGCCCGCGCCGGACTGCCGCGGAGCACCAGCGTTTCGGGATCGACCTTCGCCGGGCCGGGCGACGGGGCAGCGGGCACAGCGGGAGCCTCGTTCATCGGTCCTGCCCCCGGCTCACTCGTTTGGCGCCGCCGCGCGTAATTCGGACGATCTTCTGCTTCTTTGCGCCAAGTCGCAGTTCGGCGGCGCCGAACAGACGATCAACAATGTAGAAGCGACCTGAAACGCGATAATTGACGAGCTCGGCTTCGCCCTTGTCGCCGAGGACAAAGAGCGGCGGTGCCTCTCCGGTCGAGATGGCCGCCGGAAACTCGATCCAGGTCTGACGGCCATCGTCGAACGCCCTCAAGGGCCGCCAGGCGGGACTGTCTCCGGTAACCCGGTAATCGAAGGTCAGCTGTGCGATCTCGACGCCGACGGAGACAGGCCGGGCGGCTTCCGCCTCGGCACGTTGCCGCGCCAGCGCGAGCAGTTCTTCCTGCGGATACATCCAGCGCATTCCGGTCATCGCAGTCGAAACCGTGCTGGTCAGCTGGACATGATAGACCCGCCTGTCGGTCGTGATGACGAGATTCGTCGACAGCCCGGGCGCGAAGGGCTTCACGAGCAGGTGCGTTCGCTTTGTCTCCCCGCTCCCGCTCGTCGTGTCACCGACGGTCCAGCGCACGGTATCGCCCGCTGCGACCGAGGTCAGCGTTTCACCGGGCTGCAGCGCGATATCGCTGACGCGCTCGGGCGCGGCAAACAATCGGAAAAGCGCTCCCTCGCTATAAGGGTAGACATGTACCGCATTGACGAAGCCGGACTTCGCAGGTTCGCGGAGCGCCGCCTTGTTGGCTGTCATGACGCTGGAGGCGGGCTGTGCAACGGCGGCCGGGGCGAGCGCCGCCGAACTCGCTGCTAAAATGGCCAAGCGGATCATCGCGGTTCTCCTTCCAATACAGGCTGGCTTGATGGCATCGGGCCGAGATCGGGATCGAGAGGCGATCCGAGCGGGAGAGCGGCCTCCCGTGCACTTTCGGATCGGCGGTCCGCTGCTCCGTTTGCGGGTTCGTCGACTAGCGGGAGGGGCGCAGGCGCGAGCGCTTCGAGCTCGCGGCTCCAGTCGATCGCATCGATGTAGAGGCCCAGCGGATTCTTCCGTAGCACCTCGGACGAGCGCGGCGGCTCGAGCTTGATCGTCACGACGGCGGTCCAGCGCGATGTACCCGAGAGGGTGCCGCGCTCATAAGCCTGCTCGGTCCAGTTGATCCGAAAGCTGTCGTCCGACGCGCGCACGACGCTGGTCACCTGGACCGACACGGTGCGCCGACCGACCTCAGCGAACGGATTGGAGGAACGGGCATATTCGCCTAGAAACAAGGCACCACGCTCGGTCGCGAAATCATAGGCCGACAGCCAATGCTCGCGCATCAGCACCGGATCGAGCGACCGCGCGCGCACATGGGTGATGAAGCGGCCAAGGTGCCAGGCGATCTGCGGATCGGTCGGACGATACGCCGCATCCGCAGGCGTTACCGCCTGCGCCTGGCCCAGCTTGTCGACTTCGACGACGTAAGGCACGACGCGGCTCTGCATCGATTGCCAGACGAGCGCCGACGAGAGGCCGACCGTCAGCAGCAGCCCGCCGAACGCCATCAGCCGCCAGTTCCGGGCCTGGACGCGCGCCGAACCGATGCGCTCGTCCCAGAGCTGACCGGCCCGCTGGTAGGGCGTGTCGGGTTCGGGCGTCTGCCCATAGCGCTGCACAGCACGTTTGAATCGCATGACTAATCCCTTTCGTTGATGTCAGGGGTGATGCCGCCGCCGCCGCGGTCGCCTTCCTTGATCGTGTGCATCGCCATCTGCCGGCGATGCCGAGAATTCTGCTGGCCTTGCAGGCGCTGGGCCCAAGGGGGCGCGGCATCGTCTGCGGCGGAGACCGGAACGGTCGCAACGCGCGCGCCGCTGGTGGTTCCGGCGTCCCAGGCCGCGGCACGGCCGCGCTCGCCTGCCTCGGCAAGGCCGGCGGCGGATCGGAACCGGTTCGCGGCGGCGCCCTTTGCCGCGGTCGCGATGCCCGCCAGCCCCGCGCCGACGCTGGACAATCCCGAGGTCTCCTGCCCAAGCTTGTAAGCGGTAGCGGTAGCGCTCCCCATCGCGGTTCCCGCGCGGATCGCGCCAAGACCGGCGCCGCCGACACCCCGCGCCGCCGCGAGAGCGCCTGCTCCACCCATGGCGAGGCCACCGGCGGCGAGCGCGGTGGTGGCAACCACCGACCCGGCGCCGAGCTGCGGGGCGCCCGACACCAGTCCCGACGCGATCGCCGGACCGAAGATCGCAAGCCCGAAGAGCGCGAGGCTCGCGAGCATAAGCGAGACCGCTTGCTCGATACTGACCTCTTCGCCCGTGAGCGCGCTCGTGAAGTCGGCGAAATAGTTCGAGCCGATGCCGACAATCACTGCGAGCACCATGACCTTGATGCCCGAACTCACGACGTTACCGAGCACGCGCTCGGCGAGGAACGACGTCCGGTTCCACAGCGCGAACGGCACGAGGACGAACCCTGCAAGCGAGGTCAGCTTGAATTCGAGGATCGTGATAAAGAGCTGGATGGCGAGGATGAAGAAGGCGGCAATGACGATCAGCCAAGCGATGACGAGCACCGCGATTTCGATAAAATTGTCGAAAAAGGCGATCGGACCGACGAGCTCTTTCGCCTGCTTGAGCAAAGGCCAGGCGGCCTCGAAGCCCGTTCCTGCGAGCCGGCCCGGCATCAGCAGGTCCTCAGGCCCGATCGCACTGCCGCCTGCCGTCAGGCCAAGCCCGGCGAAGGACCGGAAAATGATCTCCGAAAGCGTCTGGAAGCTGTTCAGGATCAGCGCGAAAACGCCGACATAGAGGATCTTCTTGAGGAACTTGGCGATGACATCATCCTCGCCGCCGAGCGCCCAGAAGAGCCCGGCGAGCGTGATGTCGATGCCGATGAGGATGGTCGTGAGAAATCCGACATCGCCGCCGAGCAGCCCGAAGCCGCTGTCGATATAGGCGACGAACGCCTGCATGAACTGATCGATGACGCCCAGGTCGTCCATCTTCGCATATCCTCATGAAGTTTGTCGCGGGGGCCGGCAGCCTGAGGGGCGGCGGCCGCAGCAGCCCCCGCGACGGGGCAGCCTTCGGGTTTGGGGAGCGTTGTGACCCGTCCTGCCCCTATGGGAATGGTGTCAGCGCGGCGGCGTCCATGCCTTGCCGTCGCCGAGGAAGCGGCGCGTCGATTCGCGGGCTTCGCGTTCGATCTGCGCGCGCTTCGCGCGCTCGATCGTCTGCTCGCGATACTCGGCCGCCATCAGTTGCTGGATCTGGAAC
>JAFAED010000416.1 GCA_023424275.1 Pseudomonadota bacterium
CCGGCGCCGGTCAGCAGGTCGAAGTCCCGATGTTCGAATGCTTCGCCTCGTTCATGCTTGTCGAACATCTGCGCGACGCGGCGCTCGATCCGCCCATCGGTCCTGCCGGCTATCCGCGCCAACTCGACCCGACGCGCCAGCCTTTCCCGACCAGCGACGGCTATCTAGCGATCGTTCCCTATACACCCGAATCGACCGCGCGATTAATGGACCTGCTCGGCAGCGCCGGCCTTACGCAGACCCCCGAATTCGAGGCAGCCAAGGCGAAGGGGCAGCATATGCCGATCGTCTATCGCGAAATCGCGCGCAAGACCCCTGCCAAGACCAGCGCCGAATGGCTCGAGATCTTCGCCGCGAACGATATCCCGGCGATGGCGGTCCGCGACCTTCAGCATATCAAGGACGATCCGCATTTCACCGCGACCGGCTTTTTCCGTCGCCGCGAGCATCCCGATGTCGGTGGATTCCACGAAATGCAGCCACCCGTGAAATATGGCGCGATGCCGCCGCGCGACCTTAGCTTCGCGCCGCGTGTCGACGGCGACGGCGCGGCGATCCGCGCCGAACTGGGGCATTGAACTTCGCCGATTGCATTGTCGGCCCCGCGGCGTAGCATCGCCGCGAACGACAAGGGGGAGCCATATGCCTGACAGCCTGCTCGCGCCCGGCGCCATTCTCGCGCTGTGGACGCTCGTGATGCTCACCTGGGCCGCGGTGACGCGCTTCCAGGCTTTTTCCAAAGCCGGGATCGACCTGAAAAGCGCACCGCCGGGCGGCCGCGGGGTCGACCTGGAAGGCGTATTGCCACCGCTCACCAACTGGAAATCGCATAATTACACGCATTTGTGCGAACAGCCGACGATCTTTTATGCCGTCATCATCTTCCTCCACCTGTCGGGGGGCGACACCGATCTGACGCGCGGACTCGCCTGGGCCTACGTCCTGCTGCGCATCGTCCACAGCATCTGGCAGTCGACGGTCAATCGCATCGCGGTACGCTTTGCGATCTTCTTTCTGGCGACGCTTTGCCTGCTCGCCCTGTCGGCGTTGGCGGTGATCGCAACTTTGGGTTGAAGGGGGAAAGACGATGGATACGAATGCCATATTGGGGCCGGTGGCGACACTCGCACTCTGGTCGATGATCATGTGGGTATGGATGTACGCGACGCGCATTCCGGCGATGCAACGCGCGAAGATCGACGCCGCCAAAATGGTCGGCGGCACCGGCAAGAGCCTCGACGAGGTGCTGCCTCCCGAAGTCCAGTGGAAGGCGCATAATTACAATCATCTGATGGAACAGCCGACGGTCTTTTACGCGGTCGCGCTGGCGCTGGCAGTCGGCGGCATGGGCGGCGGGCTCAATGCCCAGCTTGCGTGGGCCTATGTGATCCTGCGCATCCTGCACAGCCTGGTACAGGCGACGATCAATCGCGTGATGTGGCGCTTCGGCATTTTCGCGCTCGCCAGCCTCGCGCTGCTCGCGCTCTCCATCCATGCCTTCATGGGTTTTGTGCTGCACTGATAAAAACCCCCGCCGCGGCGGGGGCAGGCGCCTATTTCGAAAAGCAGCCGGCCAGTTCCACATGGGTCGACCAGCGGAACTGGCCGACGGGCTGGACCCAGTCGAGACGGTAGCCGCCTTCGATCAGCAGCTTCGCGTCGCGCGCAAAGCTCGCCGGATTACAGCTGACATAGGCGATGACCGGCGTCGTCGACGCCGCGATCTGCCTGACCTGCTCCTCGGCACCCGCACGCGGCGGGTCGAGAATCACCGCGCCGAAACGGTTCAGTTCGGCGGGTACCAACGGCCGGCGGAACAGGTCGCGATGCTCGCCCGCCACCAGCGCGCGCTGGCGGTTCGCCGCCGCCGTCAACGCAGCGATCGCATCGCGCGCGCCTTCGGCGGCATAAACCTTGCGCCCCGCCTGCACCGACAGCGCAAAGGTGCCGACGCCCGCGAACAGGTCGGCGACCGCGCCCGCATCGCCGATCGCGCGGCGCACCGCATCGACCAGCGCCGCCTGCCCTGCCGCCGTTGGCTGGAGGAAAGCGAAGGGCGGCACTTCGACCAGGATATTGCCGAACCGCATCGTCGGTGGTTCGGGCTGCCACAGGATTTCGAGGCCGTCGCCCTGATCGATCGCAAAACGCGCCAGATCGTGCGCGCCCGCGAAATCCTGCAGCGCCATCGCCGCATCGAGGCCCTCCGCCTTCACACCTTCGAGGATCAGTTCGACACCCTGATCGAGCATCTGCAACTTGACCTTCACCGGACACCGCGGCTGCGCGATCATCGCCAGCAGGGCACGCACCGGTTCGATCAGCGCGAACAATTCGGGCAGCAACAGCGGGCACATCCGCATATCGACGATCTGGTTGCTCTGCGCGGCGTTGAAACCGATGGCAACCTGCTTCCCCGTCCGAAGCGCGGTCAGCACGGCGCGGCGACGGCTGTGCGACGGCGACAGCAACGCCGGAAGCACTTCGCCATGGGGCACATCCTGCCCTTCGAGTCCCCCGGCAACGCGATCGCGAACAAAT
>JAFAED010000274.1 GCA_023424275.1 Pseudomonadota bacterium
ATCCAGACCAACCTCGACTATTCGTCCGAGGCCGACATGGTGCAGAAGTTCCGCGTGTCGCTCGCGCTCCAGCCGCTCGCGACCGCGCTCTTCGCCTCGTCGCCGTTCACCGAAGGCAAGCCCAACGGCTATATGTCGTACCGCAGCCACATCTGGACCGACACCGATCCCGCGCGCACCGGCATGCTGCCCTTCGTGTTCGAGCAGGGGTTCGGCTATGAGCGCTATGTCGACTATATGCTCGACGTGCCGATGTATTTCGTCTTCCGCGACGGCAAATATATCGACGCCGCTGGGCAGAGCTTCCGCGATTTCCTGAAGGGCGAGCTTCCCGCGCTCCCCGGCGAAAAGCCCCGCCTCTCCGACTGGAACGACCATCTTTCGACCGCTTTCCCCGAAGTGCGTCTCAAAAGCTTCCTTGAAATGCGCGGCGCCGACGGCGGCCCGTGGAACCGCATCTGTGCTCTCCCGGCGCTCTGGGTCGGCCTGCTCTACGACCAAGGCGCGCTCGACGCAGCATGGGACCTGGTCAAAGGCTGGAGCATCGAGGAGCAGCAGACGCTCCGCGACGCCGTCCCCAGCGAAGGCCTCGACGCCCCCGCGCCCGGCGGCGGCACCGTCGGGCAGCTCGCCCACCGCGTCCTCGACATCGCCGCCGCAGGCCTTGCCGCACGCGGCGAGGTCAATTCGATGGGCGACAATGAAGTCGGCTTCCTCGAACCGCTCCGCCGCATCGCCAAGAGCGGCAAATCCCCCGCGCACGACCTGCTCGATCGCTATGGGGGTCCGTGGAACCACGATCTTTCGAAGATATACGACGAGCTCAGCTTTTAACGGGCAACATTGCCCCAAAAGTGCAGCAATTGCGCAACACTGCTGACACGAAAGTCAGCGGCGCGCGCTTCCGCGATTGATTGCGAGCGTACGGAAAGCCAAAGAGCCTTTGGTTTTCCGCTCTCCCATTGTCAACTCTGTTTCAGGAAGCTCGCCATGCGCCACTTTCCTTCCACTATTGCTATAAGCGTCGTCCTTGCCACGTCGGCCTGGGCCGCTCCCGCCGCCGCGCAGGATACCGCCCCCGTCGCTGAAGAATCGGGCCTCGGCGACATCGTCGTCACCGCGCAGCGCCGCGAGGAAAGCCTGCAGGATGTGCCGGTGGCCGTCTCGGTGCTGTCGGGCAATACGCTCGATGCGATCACCTCGACCGGCTCGGACGTCCGCGTCCTCGCGGGCCGCGTCCCCAGCCTGAACATCGAAAGCTCGTTCGGCCGCACCTTCCCGCGCTTCTATATCCGCGGCCTCGGCAACACCGATTTCGACCTTAACGCCTCGCAGCCGGTCAGCCTCGTCTATGACGACGTCGTCCTCGAAAACCCGATCCTCAAGGGCTTTCCGATCTTCGACCTCGACCGCGTTGAAGTCCTCCGCGGGCCGCAGGGCACGCTGTTCGGCCGCAACACCCCGGCGGGCATCGTCAAGTTCGACACCGTCAAGCCCGGCAAGACCGGCGGCTATGCGCGCGCCAGCTATGGCCGTTATGGCACCACCCAGGTCGAAGTCGCGGCGGGCGCCGCCGACGACAACGGCTTTTCGGTTCGCCTGTCGACCTTGTTCCAGCACCGCGACAATTGGGTCGACAATGTCGCGACCACGAAGAAGAACGATCTCGGCGGCTATGACGACATCGCCGCGCGCCTCCAGCTCCAATATGAAAACGGCCCCTTCACCGGCCGCGTGACCGGGCAGGTCCGCATCTATGACGGCTCGGCGATCATCTTCCGCGCCAATACGCAGCTTACCGGCAGCAACAAACTCGTCGGTCTCGGCGGCGCAGGCACCGAATTCGAGCGCGACAAGGTCTATCAGGACGGGCTGAACTTCCAGAAGCTCAACACCTATAATGCCGGGCTGAACCTCGAATATGATTTCGGGCCGGTGACCGCTTACTCGATCACCTCCTACTGGAACGGCAATTTCCGCAGCCGCGGCGACATCGATGGCGGCTTTGGCAACCGGTTCACGCCGGTAAGCGGGCCGGGCTTCATCCCCTTCTCGGCGCAGAGCCAGGACAATGTCCCCAGCCTCGACCAGTTCACGCAGGAAATCCGTATCGCGTCGAACAATAATGGCGGACTCGGCTATCAGTTCGGCGCCTTCTATTTCGACGAAAAGCTCGACATTTCGAGCTTCGAGTTCGAAAATCCGACCTCCGCAGCCCCGTGGGCGATCGCGACCCAGCGGCAGGACAGCGAAGCCTATGGCCTCTTCGGTTCGGTCAACTACGAATTCGACAATGGCTTCAAATTGCAAGCAGGCGCGCGCTACAACCACGATACGCGCGATTTCGTCGCGGCACGCCCGGTCGAAATGCGCCCTGGCTTCATTACCGATCCCGACCCGAACACGCCGGTCCCGCCGCAGGCCGCCAAGGTCAAGGGCAAGCTGCTGACGTGGGACGCCAGCGCGACCTATGAGGCTTCGGACGCGGTGACGCTTTATGCCCGCGTCGCACGTGGCTATCGCGCACCGTCGGTACAGGGCCGCCTGACCTTCTCGCGCGTCATCTCGACCGCCGATCAGGAAGAGACGATGTCGTACGAAGCGGGGATCAAGACCAACTTCCTCGACAACCGCGTCCGCTTCAACCTGACCGGCTATTTCTTCGATACCAAGGACCTCCAGCTCACCGCCGTCGGCGGCACGTCGAACCGCGCGAGCCTGCTCAATGTCGATGCCAAGGGGCATGGCATTGAGGCCGAATTGCAGGCGGCACCGGCCAAGGGGCTGACCTTCTCGATCGGCGGCGCATGGAATGTGGCGGAGATCGACGACGCCAACGCTTTCGTCGCGGGCTGCTCGGCGCCGTGCACCGTGCTCGACCCGCCGCGCGCTGGCAGCCCGGGCATCTTCTCGATCGACGGCAACCAGTTGCCGCAGTCGCCGAAGTGGACGCTCAACTGGACCGCGGGTTATGAATTCCCCGTCGGCAATGGCGCGATCTATGCCTTCACCGACTGGTATTACCGCTCGAAGGTGCAGTTCTTCCTCTATCGCTCGGTCGAATTTTCGGACGACAAGCTGCTCGAGGGCGGCGTGCGCGTCGGTTACAAGACCGATCGCTTCGACATCGCTGGCTTCGTGCGCAACGTCACGGGCGATGAATCGCCGACCGGCGGTATCGATTTCAACAATCTGACGAGCTACGTCAACGAACCCCGCATCTACGGGATCGAGGCGGGCTTCAAATTCTGATGCAGGGTCTGGCCGCGCGGGAGGAAACTCCCGCGCGGATCAGGCGACCGGCCCAACGCGCGGATCGGGCTCCAGCCTGACCAGCGGGCGATTGCGTCCCGTCAGCCTCGCAAAAAGGCGCGGGACCAGCGCATTGTCCTGCGCCCAGGACCAGTAAGCGACATAGGCGGGATCGGCGAGGAGATGCTTCTCCTCGGTCTTGGCGCGCCAGTAATAGACCCCGCTGACTAGACCGAGCAACACGACGTTGCGCGCCCCCTCGACCCAGCCGCCGGCGGTGACGAGGAACGGCAGCGACCCAACCCACCAGCTCATATTCTTCGAAATATAGGCGGGATGCCGCGTAAATTTATACGGACCGTGCGTGATGACGCCGCGATGCGTCAGGTTCGAGAAGCGGATGCCGAACGCCATCGTCGCCCAGCTATAGATCGCGGTCAGCCCGACGAGTATGAGCGCCCAGACGATCATCACATTGTCGTGACCTTCGAGCCAATAGCCCCAATCCGAGCCATTGACCTGATAGTCGAGCGGCCCCCCGTTCATCAGGATGAAGGGTGGGTAACAGACGAGCGCCGCAACCCACGCCATGCCATAAGGATTGGCGGTGCGGATATGCGCGTCGAGCGGCTTCAAGGTCAGGATATAGCCGACCGTCGCGATATGGACGTCGACGAGGTAGAGGAAATTGATCGCCCACAGCCCCATCATATAG
>JAFAED010000304.1 GCA_023424275.1 Pseudomonadota bacterium
ATCCACGGCCGCGCGCCGGCCTTTGCGACGGGGCTGAAGCTCGCGAATCCGGGACTCGACATCTGGATCGTCACCGGCGACGGCGACGGGCTGTCGATCGGCGGCAACCACACGATGCACCTGATCCGTCGCAACCTCGATTGCCAGATCATGCTGTTCAACAACGAGATTTACGGACTGACCAAGGGGCAATATTCACCGACGAGCCGCGTCGGGACGACCAGCCCCTCGACGCCCTATGGCTCGGTCGATCGCCCGGCGCAGCCCGCGGCGTTCGCGCTCGGTGCAGGTGCGCGTTTCGTCGCGCGCGGTTTCGACGTGTCGAAGGAACTGCCGAACGTGCTGAAGGCGGCACATGCGCACAAGGGCGCGGCTTTTATCGAGATTTTCCAGAACTGTATCGTCTATAATAAGGACGTGTTCGAGGATTTCGCGGCACCCAAAGGCGCCGAGGACCGCCAGCTCTGGCTGAAGCAGGGCGAACCGATGCTCTACGCCAAGGGCACCAAGGGCATCGCACTCGACGCCGAGGCGCTGCATCTCAAGACTGTCGACGTCGTTGATGGCGATTGGGAAGCGGCGGGGGTGATCGTGCATGACGTAACCAACCGCAGCGTCGCGCACATGCTCGTCGAGATGCGCTTCGGCGAATTCCCGATGGCGTTGGGCGTCCTCTACGACGATCCGCGCCCGACGTTCGAGGCCGATGTCGTTCGCCAGAACAAGGCGGCGGCCGAAGGCAAGACGGCTGACCTGCAGAGCTTGCTTAAGAAGGGCCAAACCTGGACCGTGACCGAGGGCGGCCCCGAACTGTGAACGCGTCGGCCGCGCTCCGCAGCTTTGTTGCGGTCGCGCTGGCCTTCGGATTGATCGCGGCGGGCGGTGCGGCTCCGAAATTTCGCCTCAAGCCGCAGGGTTCCTCTGGACCGGTCGTGCTGGCGGTGATCGACATCGATCGGGGATATCCGAACGGGGAGTCCTATTGCCCCCCTGATATGGATTGGGAAACCGAGATTTGCCTCGGCGCCGACATGGTCATCCACCGGGGATCGATCGAACGGCGCTATGGCTGGAGCGATAATATCGACCGCAAATGGCAAGCGCGTAAATTCAAACAGATAGGCGCCCATGCGGTGCGCTGGGTCGAAGGTGGCCGCTGGGTCGCGGTAATCGAGCAAACCGACGCGGACTATTGGTATATCCAGTGGAAGCTACCGATAAAGGCCGGTCGTTTTTGCCTGACCGATGCGATAATCGATCATTACCGGCTTGAACCCTTGCCCGGATCGCGGCGACAGAGGGATGGTGCGCGCTGCTACGACGCATGACGCGCAAAAGAGGGGCATATCGGGTTGGACAATCTTACGCACAGCCTCGTCGGCGCGCTTCTTGGGCAGATGGGGCTCAAGAAAAAGACCGGCCTTGCTATGCCGACGCTGATCATCGCGGCAAACCTGCCCGATATCGATGCCGGCTGCGCGATCTATGGGATCGAATCGCTGTCGATGCGGCGTGGGATCACCCATGGGCCAATCGCGCTTCTTCTGCTGCCGATCCTGCTGTGGGCGCTGATGCTCGCATTCGATCGCTGGCAGGATAGACGCGGCAAGCGCCCCGCGACCCGCCTCCCGATTGACAGGCGCTGGCTGCTCGCGCTCGCTTATATCGGCTGCCTCAGCCATCCCGCGCTCGACTGGCTGAACAATTACGGCATCCGCCTGCTCGAACCCTTCAGCCATCGCTGGTTCCATGGCGACAGCATCTTCATCATCGACCTGTGGATATGGATCGCGCTGGCAGTGTCGGTCTGGCTGTCGCTTCGCCGCGAGCGTCGCGGCATCGCGAATTGGACGCGCCCGGCATGGGTCGGCTTCACGGCCATATGCGCCTATATCCTCGCCAATGGCGCCATTACAGGTGTGGCGGAGCGCATGGCCTCTCGCTCGCTCGATGCTGGCGGGCGGCGCGGTGCTCTGGTGGTCGCGAGCCCGCCGCCGCTCGCTTTCTGGAAACGCGATATCTTCTGGCGGACCGCCGACCGCTACGGGACGGCCAGCTTTGTTCCCGGCGTTGGCGGCGAAGTCGATTTGACCGGCATGCCGATCGGCATGGACGACCCGCGGCTCGCGACGTGGGTCAAGGGCGACCCTGCCGCGCGCGCCTTCCTCTTCTGGTCGCGGATGCCCGTGGCGCAAAAGGATGGCGATGCGATCCTGCTTCGCGACCAGCGGTTTATGCATCCGCTCGCCCAGGATCGGTTCCAGGTCCGGCTGACGGCGCCCGACCCGGCGAGCCACCCCGAATAGGCGGTGCGGCACGGGAACAGATGACGTCATGACGGGGCGGCGCAATCGATTGTCAGCCGCGCGACTTTGGGGCAGGAAGAAGGTTATGAACACGCATGTCAGTCCCCGCCGCGGCAAGGAACTGCTCCGCGCCGATCGTGCCTATCGCACGGGCGGGGGAATGGCGCGCCTGATCGGGCTGGCGCCGGCAAGCCTTTTCCACCGGATGCTCGACCGGATCGATGCCGGGCTCGCACTCGGAACGATCGAGGGGCATTTGCCCGACGGCAGCGTGCGACTGCTCGGCGGGCGCGGCAAGGGGCCGGTGGCTGTCGTACATCTTCACAGTTGGGCCGCGCTGGCCCGGCTAGCCTTGTCGGGGTCGGTGGGATGGTACCGGGCGTGGGAAGCGCATGAATGGTCGTCGCCCGACCCTGTACCGCTGTTCGATCTGTTCATGCGCAACGGCGAAACGCTGGGTAATGTCGGGCGCGCACACGGCCCGTGGCGCTGGTTGAACAAGGCAATCCACGCCCTGCATCGCAACGACCGCCGCGGCGCGAGGCGGAACATCCATGCTCATTATGATTTGGGCAATGATTTCTATCGCTTGTGGCTCGATCAGAGCATGAACTATTCAAGTGCGCTGTTCGTCGATCCGGGGCAGTCGCTGGAAGCGGCGCAAGCCGCCAAGGTCGACGCTATTCTCGATCGGCTCGATCTGCGCTCGGGCAGCCGACTGCTCGAAATCGGCTGTGGATGGGGCGCGCTGGCTGAGCGTGCGGTCGAGAGGCACGACGTGCTCTATAGGGGGATAACGCTTTCGCCGGCGCAGGCGGAGGTCGCCGACGCGCGTCTCGCCGCCGTCGATCTTTCCGCCCGTTCGCATATCGAGATCTGCGACTATCGTGACGCCAAGGGGCCTTATGATGCCATTGCCAGCGTCGAGATGGTCGAAGCGGTGGGGCAGGAATATTGGCCCGCCTATCTCGATGCCATCGCGCGCCTGCTCCGCCCGGGCGGCAAGGCGGCGATCCAGTATATCCTGATCAACGACGTCCTGTTCGAACGCTATGCGGCGAGCAGCGACTTCATTCAGGCCTATATCTTCCCAGGCGGCTGCCTGATCTCCGAAAGCCGCTTTCGCGCACTGGCCGAGGAACGCGGGCTTGCTTGGCGTGATGTGCGCCGGTTCGGCGGAGATTATGCCGAAACGCTGCGGCAATGGCGCGAGCGGTTCGACGCGGCGGTCGCGGCGAAAGACCTGCCGCCGGGCTTCGATGATCGTTTCGTCCGTCTCTGGCGCTATTATTTGCAATATTGCGAGGGGGGCTTTCGCGGCGGCGGCATCGACGTCGCGCAGGTCACACTCGAAAAGACAGCCTGAAAACAGGGGAGGAGAGCATATGCGACGATTTTTGGCAGCGGTGCTGTTGTGCACCGCGGCGACGGGGTGCAGCGCGCCCGCGACCACCAAAAAAGCCGATCAACTGCCAAAGGATCTGAATGTGCTGTTCTGGACCCAGGATCAACGCGATGCCGCTTTCCGCACGATGGAGACGGTCCCCAAGGTCGTGGTGAACAAGGTGGAGGCGGGCGGGCCCGTCTATCCCTTGCCGCAGGGCAAGCCGATCGATCTTGGTGCCGACGTCGATGCCTATATGGCAAAGCAGCGCAATGCCGGACTGATCATCGTGCAGGATGGCAAGATCCGGCTCGAGAAATATGCGCTCGGCTATGGCGCCACGGGTCGCTGGACCAGCTTCTCGGTCGCGAAAAGCTTTACGTCGACCCTCGTCGGGGCGGCCGTGAAGGACGGCTATATCAAAAGCCTCGACGACAAGGTCACCGCCTATATCCCCGGCCTCAAGGGCTCGGCCTATGACGATGTTTCGGTGAAGCAACTCCTCACCATGACTTCGGGGGTCAAATGGAACGAGGATTACACCGACCCCAAGTCCGACGTTGCGCTGTTCAACATGCAAAAGCCGGTGGCGGGCGAGGACATAACGGTCAGCTATATGAAGACCTTGCCGCGCGAGGCGCCCGCAGGGTCGAAGTGGGTGTACAAGACCGGCGAGACCAATTTGATCGGCGTGCTGGTGTCGAGCGCCACGGGCAAGACACTGTCGGCCTATCTATCGGAAAAGGTCTGGAAGCCCTTCGGTATGGAGCAGGACGCGGTGTGGATGCTCGGTGCGACGGGGCATGAGATAAGCGGCTGCTGCATGTCGGCGAGCCTCAAGGATTATGCGCGATTTGGGCAGTTCATCCTGAATGGAGGCGTCGCGGGGGGCAAGAAGGTGCTGCCCGACGACTGGCTGCCCGCCGCGACGACGAAGCAGGCGGATATCGACCTGCCGGGCCGCGGTTATGGTTATCAGTGGTGGACGAACGACGACGGCAGCTTTGCCGCGCAGGGCATCTTCGGGCAGGGGATCTTCATCGATCCGAAGCGTAAGCTGGTCATCGCGTCGAACGGCAATTGGCCGACCGCGACCGACCCCGAAGGCGTCGGTGCCGCGCGCGAAGCTTTTTACAAGAGCGTCCAGGCGGCGGTCGACAAGGAAGCCCAGTAGACGTCGCGCCCGCGAAGGCGGGGGCTACTGGG
>JAFAED010000312.1 GCA_023424275.1 Pseudomonadota bacterium
CCCATCACCGACATGCGCGCGTAAAGCTCCTTGCCGAGCGCGGCGATCTCGCGCGCCTGTCCCGCCAGCTTTTCCTGCCGCCACACCGCCGCGACGGTGCGCGCGATCGCGATCAAATTGGTCGGGGTCGCGAGCAGCACCTTGCGTTCGAACGCATAGTCCCAAAGCTCATGATCCTGATCGAGCGCGGCGGCGAGGAAATGCTCGCCGGGCACGAACATCACGACAAAATCGGGCGTGTCGTCGAACTGGTTCCAATAGGATTTGGCGCCGAGCGTGTTGACGTGCGCCTTCATCGCGGCGGCGTGCGCGGCGAGATGCGCGACCTTCTCGCGCTCGTCGACCGCGCCGAACGCGTCCTGATAGGCGTTCAAGGACACCTTGGCGTCGATGACGAGGCTCTGCCCGCCCGGTACCTTGACCACGACATCGGGACGCAGCCGCCCACCGTCGCCCTCGACGCTGACTTCGGTCTGGAAGTCGGCATGTTCGGCAAGCCCGCAGCTTTCGAGCACGTTGCGCAATTGCTGTTCGCCCCAGCGCCCGCGTGCCTTCGGCGCGTTGCGCAGCGCGTTGACAAGCTTCGCCGCCTCGCTCGACACGCGTTCGGTGCCCTCGCGCATCGCCGCGATCTGGCCGTGGAGCAGGCCGAAGGCATTCTGGCGCTCGGCCTCGACCTTGCCGACCGCCTCCTCATATTTCTGCAAGCGGTCGTGGACGGGCGACAGCAGCGCCTTCAAATTCTGCCCCGCCGTCTCCTCGCTCTGCTTGAAGCGCTGGTCGGCGCGTTCGAGAAACGCCTGCTGCGCCTCGCCGAGCATCGCCTGCCCAACCTCGCGAAACTGCGCGGTCAGCGCCGTCTGCGCATCGCGAAGCTGGGCGATCTGGGCATCATGCGCCTCGTCGCGCGCCTTTTGCTCGCTGAGCAAGGCGGCAAGCCGGATGTCGGCCGCCTTGCGCGCTTCGGCCTCGGCGGCGAGATCGGTCACCGCACTCCTGAACCGCTCCGAAAGTCCATCGCGCTCGGCTTTGAGCGCGCCCGACTGCCGGCCGGCAAAGAGCCAGCCGATCAGACCGCCGATGGCGAGGGCAATAAGGGCGACAAGGAGCGAGCTTCCATCCATCATGGGAACATAGGACGAACAACGACCGTCTGGCTAGTCGCTAATTGCCCCTATCAGAGCAATTCGCTCGACACGTCGAGTTCGCGGACGCGGCGCTTCTGCCGCGCCGCGTCGACAAGACGGCGCAGTTCCTCGCGCCGTTCCGCCGCGCGCTCGATATAGGGCATGACCAGCGCGCCGTCGCGCGTCGTCTCGTCGCTCGAATCGATCCCGATCGTGCCGATGCCCGCCCATTGGTTGATCAGCGTGAAATCCATGCGCACGTCCTTGACGCGGTAGAGTTCGATCTCGTCGATGCTTTTGACGAAAATGCCCTTGCGCAGGATCAGCCGGTCCTCGGTGAGTTCATAGGTGACGCCCAGGAACCGGATCCACTGGATCAGCGCGATGACCAGCCCGACCCCAACGAGGCAGAGCAAGAGCGTCAACCACCCAGCGAGCGTCCCGCGCAGCCAGCCCCAGGTCGAGGAACGAAAGCGGTCGAGGACTTCGGGCATGAAACGGGCTCCCACAGGTTCGATTGCGGTCTAGGGAAATGACATCATAACAAATAGCTGATGACATAGCGTAGGACGAGCAACGAAAGCACGACGATGTTCGCGCGCTTGTCCTTCACCCACATCGCGACCACGAGCAGAACGGCCAAGATCAGCGTCATCACCCAAATGCGCGTATGACCAAAGGCTGCGGCGAGCAGCGGGTTCGTCAGATAATAAGCGAGTTGCACGGCAAGCAGGACGAACAGCAGCCCCAACACCACGCGCCTGACGCGATAATAATGGGTGTCGAGATCGGTAAAGCCGTCTGGGTTCGATGGAAATACAAGCCGCGCGGCGAGGAAGTAAAGGCTGGCAAACCCCGCCACCGCCATCAACGCGGTGCCGGATACGGCGATCGTGTTACGCAGCGTCCACGCTGCCTGCCAGAAGGAGAGCAGGTCGAGCATAACGAAGATCGCGAGCAAGGGGGTCAGCCAGCCAATCGCGAATTTCTCGCGGCTTTCTTCGGCGGCGAAGCGCGCTTCGAGTGCGCGGCCAAGGCCGCCGAGCAGCTCGACCATCGAGAGGCCGAGCAGCAGGCTGTAGAGCGCAAAGACGAACTCGAAATCGCTCATGCAGGCGCCTCCCACGACGATGGCAGGATCGCACGATAAGCCTCGATGCCCGGCGCCCCACCGACGATCATGCCCTGCATCAGCAGCCAATAATGCCGCACGATCTCCGCCTGTTGTTCGAGCCCGTAGCGTTCGAGCAGCCAGCCGGGTTTCAGGCTGTAGCTATAGGTTGCAAAGGGATGGCGCATCAGCACGAGGTACCAGCGCCCGCGCGTCTGCGCCTGCCACACATGCGTCATTTCATGGATGAACAATCCTTGCAGACGCTGCGACGCGGCGCTGAAATCGTCACAATAAAGCTCGCCGTGCGGGTTGAAATGCAGGCTGCCCATCGGCGCCATCACGATATGGCGCGGCTGGAAGAAAATCCATTTATGGTGGCAGATACGCACGCGGTCATAGGCGATCGCGTCGCCGAACACCGTCCGGGCGAGCGCGATTTCACCGGTCGTCAGGGGTCGCGACGGACGCGGCACCCGCGTTTATTTCTTCGCCGCGTCCGGGGCCGCCTTTTCGGTGCCCTTTTCCGCCGCGCCCTTTTCCATGGCACCATGGTCCATCGCGCCATGATCGGCGGCAGCCTCGGCGCCCTCGGCCGGCTTGATCACCATGTCGAAAAGGATGCGTTCATTATTGTTGTTGGTGAAGACGAACGCCATCGGCAGCTTGCCCGCGCGCACGGCGGCACCGTTGATGCCCCAGATCATCAGATGCTTGCCGCCCTGCTTGAACACCAGTTCGCCCTTGGCCGGCACGTCGGCGCGGAGCAGCGGCTTCATCGTCACGACGCCGTTTTCTTTTACGCTTTCATGCATCTCGACGCGTTGCGCGAGGTCGGCGGTCACCGCGACGAGCTCGACCGGCTGCGGCCCGCCCTGCACGCGGAAATAGCCGACCGCCGGACGGTCGGGGGTCGCGCCCATCACGATATGGCCGCTCACGACATTGAGCGGCTTGGCGGCGACCAGATTGTCGCCGCAGCCGGCCAGGCTGAGCGCGGTGGCGGCAAGAGCGGCAAGTGCGAAGGGTTTCATTTTGGGAGGACTCCGTAAAAGCGCGATATTTTCGCTTCCCCGATAAGCCGTGAAAGCCCTTGTGCCAAGGCAAAGCGCACCTATATCGCCCCCATCAAAACCATGGATGGCGTGCCTTTTCAGGGCGCCAAGAAAGCAACAAGGACGTATTATCAATGGCGAAAGTGATCGGGATCGACCTCGGCACCACGAACAGCTGTGTCGCGGTGATGGAAGGCGGAAAACCCAAGGTTATCGAAAATGTCGAAGGCACGCGCACGACCCCGTCGATCGTCGCCTTTGCCAAGGATGGCGAGCGCCTGATCGGCCAGCCGGCGAAGCGCCAGGCCGTCACCAACCCCGAAAATACCGTTTTCGCCGTGAAGCGCCTGATCGGCCGCCGTTTCGACGACCCGATCACCAAGAAGGACACCGAGCTGGTCCCCTACACGATCGTCAAGGGCACCAATGGCGACGCATGGGTCAAGGCCGGCAGCGAAGATTATTCGCCGTCGCAGATCAGCGCGTTCATCCTTCAGAAGATGAAGGAAACCGCCGAGGCCTATCTGGGCGAAAAGGTCGAGCAGGCGGTCATTACGGTTCCTGCATATTTCAACGACGCCCAGCGCCAGGCGACCAAGGACGCCGGCAAGATCGCGGGCCTCGAAGTGCTGCGCATCATCAACGAGCCGACCGCGGC
>JAFAED010000425.1 GCA_023424275.1 Pseudomonadota bacterium
GGCGTGAACGTACCGCCAGTTCCTTGCCATGCGCTTCGGCAAATTCGTCGCCATAATGACCGCCGATCCAGTGCGACCCGCGTTCGATCAACGGCACGACCGGAATCTGCACCATGGCATAGTCAGCCAGATAGGCCCGATGAAGCGCGAGTTCATCGGGATGGACGTGATCCTCGGCGTCGTGGAGGACGACCGCGGCAAAGCGCATGCCGTTCGCGCGCTCATCCTCTCCCAATGCCGCCCACAACCGATTGAGATTGTCCCCCTTGGTGGTCGGTCCCTCGCGCTCGTTGATCACAAGTCGCAGCCGCCGGTCGCGCGCGATCAAGGGCGAGACAGCAAAAAGCGTCGCGGCGTCGTTGGGGTAGCAGCCGACATAGAGCATGACATCTTCGTCTGCCCATGCGCCGAGGGTCCGGCGAAGCATCGCCGGAAGCACCTTTGCTTCGTCCCATGCAGGCAGAAAAACCGCGAAGGTCCCATCCAGCGGCGGCGCGAACGGGAGGGCTGGCGGTCCGCGGCGGCGTGTCGCCAGCCACAACGCATCGAACAGCAAATCGTCTAGGCCGATCAGCAGGATTCCAACCGACGCGAACAGCATCAGTTCGTGGCTGACCCCCAGCACCAGCCATTGCAGCCATGCGGTCGACAATTCCACGCTAGCCCGGCCCCCCGTGGCGGCGACATGCCCCCTTTAACATCAATGTTAAAGTCCGGCGTGAATTTGTAAAGCTGGGCGCTTGGCGATAGGGAAACGGCATCCTTTGGCGCCACCAGGAAATATCTCATCGTGAATCGCAGTTTTCCGCCCCGTTCAGCCTTGCGCGACTTTCTGGAGAGCGAAAGCGCTGGCGGGATGCTGCTGATTTTCGCAGCCATTTTGGCGATGATTGTCGCCAATTCGCCGCTTGGCGAAACCTACGAGCATGCGATCCATGCCGTGACCGGCCCGGTCTTGACCGACAAGCTGGGGCCGATGACCGTACATCTGTGGATCAACGACGGGCTGATGGCGATTTTCTTCCTTCTCGTCGGGCTCGAGATCAAGCGCGAATTCGTCGACGGACGGCTCGCGAGCTGGGAACGCCGCCGCTTGCCCTTCATCGCCGCCGCAGCAGGCATGGCGGTGCCTGCCGCGCTTTATATGGTCTTCACGGGGTCAACGCCGGAACTTGCGCAGGGCTGGGCGATCCCGGCCGCGACCGACATCGCCTTTGCGATGGGCGTCCTTGCATTGCTCGGCAAGCGCGCCCCGACTTCGCTGAAACTCTTCCTCGTAACCGTGGCGATCGTCGACGACATGGGTGCGGTCGCAATCATCGCGCTCTTCTATACCGCAAAGATCAACCTGCTCGCGCTGGGCGCGGCAGCCGTCATCCTCGGCCTCATGCTCGCTCTTGGCAGGATGCGGATGAAGAGTCTGTCGCTCTATCTGCTGATGTTCGCGCTGCTTTGGTACGCCATGCTGCTGTCCGGGGTTCATGCAACAATTGCGGGCGTCCTTGCAGCGATGGCGATCCCGTTCGAGCGGACTCCCGGTGCGCCCGACAGCGACACCTCTCCGTTGCACCGGCTCGAACATGCGCTGCACCCCTGGGTCGCCTTTGCGATCGTGCCGCTGTTCGGCTTCGCCAATGCCGGTGTCGACCTCGGCGGCCTGACCGCCGAACAGCTTTTCGCGCCGCTGCCGCTCGGCATTGCCGCGGGCCTGTTCTTCGGCAAGCAGATCGGCATTTTTGGCAGCGTGTGGCTGGCGGTCCGGTTTGGCGTTGCGGGCAAGCTGCGCGGCGCGACCTGGTTGCAAATATATGGCGTTGCGATGCTCTGCGGCATCGGTTTCACGATGAGCCTGTTCATCGGCGGCCTCGCATTCCCCGCCGATCCCTTGCTGATCGAGGAAGCAAAGATCGGCATTTTGATGGGATCGCTCGCTGCGGCGCTCGCGGGCTATGCGGTGCTGCGCCTCGCGCCGCTCCACCCCCGCCACGATACGATCGAAGGCGAATCCGACGCCGAAATCGCCGCCGACGGCGATGTCCTCGACATTTGCGATCCCGACGCGCCGCAGCTACCGGCGGCCAGATGATGCAATGGCGCAGACACCTGACCGGGGCGATGCTGGCGGCGACCCTGACGCTGCCCGGCTGCTATGCGCTCGACCCCGAGATGAAGCGCACGGTGGCCGAACGGAAATCGCGTGAACGGCTGCCGAACGAACCCCAGTCCAAAACCGCCCCATCGGTCCCCGCAACCGAACTTCCTGTGACCGACGTTCCCGCTATCGAGGTTCGGCGGACCGTCGAGCATGCCGGCTGGCCCATCCCGCGCCCCGCTGTCGATGCCGCCGCGGCGAGCGAGGCAAGCCGGGCGATCGCAGAGGTCGCGACGGCCTATGTCGAGATGAGCCTCGAAATCGGCACGCATGAAAAGGGCTATATCGACGCCTATTATGGTCCCAAACAACTGTTCGAAACCGCCGCCGCCAAGCCGCGCACCAAGGACGAACTATTGCTCTCGGCCCGCCGGCTGGCCGAAAGGATCAGGGTAGCGATGCCGGGCCTTGCCGACCCGATCGAACGACGCCGCGCCGCCTTCCTGACCGCACAGCTACGCGCAGCGGAAACGCGGCTGGAGATGATGCAAGGGGTGCGTTTTTCCTTCGCCGAAGAGTCCGAAAGAC
>JAFAED010000410.1 GCA_023424275.1 Pseudomonadota bacterium
TTGATGCCCTTCGCCGGGGTGATTTCGGCGCGCACCGCGTCGAAGCTCTGCCCGTTCTGGCGAAAGGGCACCGCGCCGACGAAACGCTCGTCGTCGAGTGCAATCCGCTGGCGTCCTGCGGTCACTGCAAAGGCAGGCGAGGCATAGCGAATCTGCGCGCGGGCGAGGGCGATATTCTGGGGATCGGCAACGAGCGGCCGCGTCGCGGTGCCGTGGAGACCGTCGAAATAATCGTCGACGATTGCAAGATTGCCCTGGCCCTCGACCAGCGCCGACCAGCGCCCCGCCTTTGCCTCGACCCCGGCGCGGACGCGCAGGGTCAGGGCGTCGGCGTCGGCTGCAAGCCCGTCCTGGTCGACGCTCTCATAGCGAAGCCGTGCTTCGCCGAGGGGCTTCAGCAGCACCTCCTCGGCGTGCGCGGCCCCGGCCGGCGCGAGCGCCAGCAACAGGATAAGGGTGCGGTTCATGGTTAGATCCGCACACCTTCGGCGGCGCCCCAGGTCGCGCGCCACTGGCCCTTCACGAACATCAGCCCGACCAGCGCGACGACCGCCAGCCCCGCAAAGATATAGAAGCCGGGGCCAAAGCTGCCGCTCCACTGTTTGGCGAAGCCGAGCGAGGAGGCGAGGTAGAAGCCGCCGACCCCGCCGGCCATACCGACGAGCCCGGTCATCACGCCGATCTCGGCCGAGAAGCGCTGCGGCACAAGCTGGAACACCGAGCCATTGCCGGTGCCGAGCGCGAGCATCGCGATGACGAACAGGCCGAGCGCAGCGGGCAAGCTATCGGCTTGCGGTACGCCTGCGAGTGCCAGCGCGGCGACGACGAAGACCATCATCAGCGCCTTTACGCCGCCGATGCGGTCGGCGAGGGCGCCGCCCATCGGCCGCACCAGCGATCCCGCGAAGACGCAGGCGGCGGTGCAATATCCCGCCATCACCGGGGTCAGGTGGAACTGGTCGGTGAAATAGATGGGCAGCGAGGCAGCGAGCCCGACGAAGCCGCCGAACGTCACCGAGTAAAAGGCCATCAGCCACCAGGCGTCGGCACTCTTGAGCGGCTGGAAATAGTCGATCAGCTTCTTCGGCGCCGGCGCGTTCGGCGCATCCTTCGCCATCGCGAGGTAGACGAAGAAGACGATCGTCAGCGGGATACAGGCGAGGCCGAGCACGGCGTTCCAGCCGAACAGCTTGGCGAGGCCGGGGGCGAAGAGCGCGGCGAGCACCGTGCCCGAATTGCCCATGCCGGCAAGCCCCATCGCCTTGCCCTGATGTTCGGGTGGGTACCAGCGGCTGGCGAGGGGCAGGGCGATCGCGAAGCTGGCGCCCGCAAAACCCAGGATCACGCCGAGCGCGAGCGTGCCGGCGAAGCTGTGGACGCCGAAGAACCAGGCCGCGAACAGGCCGGCGATGACGATGAGCTGGCTGATCGCGCCCGAGCGCTTTGGCCCGATGCGGTCGACGAGGAGGCCGTTGACGACGCGCAGCACCGCACCGGCAAGCGTCGGGACCGCAACCATCAGCCCCTTTTGCGCGGGCGTCAGGCCAAGGTCCTCGGAAATCGCGGGTGCGAGCGGGCCAAGGATGACCCACACCATGAAGGCGAGATCGAAATAGAGAAAGGCCGCGACGAGCGTCGGCCAGTGGCCGCTCGCCCAGAAGCTCGATTTGGGTGCCGAAGCCCCCGTGGTTGCAGTCGTCATCGTCCGTCCCCTTCGCGTGACGGGCAATAAAAAAGCCGCCAGGATGGCGGCCATGCGGGCGCATCCTGACGGCTTCATTGCCTGTTGGGATATCGGGGAATGGCTCCCCGTCCGCCTGCGGTTCGATCCCCTCGTTGGAACCGGCGCCGCCTTATCCTGCCCCGGCAGCCCTGCCGAGTACGCTCAAGCTGCCTGATTCGCGGGTTTGCCGCAAGGGGTTATTTCGCAAGTGCAGCATAAAATGGAAAGCTAGGGAAGTTCAGAGAGATAGGCCTCGATATCATCGGGATCGAAGGCGCGGCCGTCGAAAAAGCGGTCGCTGCCGAGCGTGAGGCGGCCCTGCGTCGAACCCGCGCCGATCGGTTCATCGAGCCCGCCCTCGAGCTTCGAACTCGCGCCGGGGAGGGGAGCACCCGACCCCGCAAGCGCGGCGCGATAAACGTCAGGCCGGAAGACATTACCGGCCGCAGCGGCCTCGCTTGCGTCGAACGCCATATAGTCCCAGCGGACCATCTGCGAGTAGAGCCAGGCGGCCTGGCTGCGCCACGGAAAATTGGCGGCCTCGCGATACTGGAACATGAAGTCGGGATAGTGGATCGGCTCGCCGCCCGGGACAAGGCGAATGCGGTCGGTGATCGCGCGCAGCACGGCGTCGCGCGGCGCGTCGAGATATTCGGGCCGCGCCAATATGTCGGCACTTTCCTCGGCCGTTCCGGGTTCGACGAAATGGGCGGCCGCCGCATGCAGCGCGCGGACCAGTGCTTCGACCGCATCGCGGCGTTCGTCCAGCACCGTCTCGCGCATCGCGAGCAC
>JAFAED010000418.1 GCA_023424275.1 Pseudomonadota bacterium
CTGTACCAGTTCACCAAGCAGACCTGGCTCGCGACGCTCGACCGCCATGGCGCGAACCACGGCCTTGCCTGGGCCGCCGACGCGATCGGCCGCGATGCATCGGGCCGGCTCTCGGTCGCCGATCCCGTCCTCCGCCAGCAGATCCTCGATTTGCGCGACGATCCGACGGCGTCGTCGAACATGGCCGCGGCGCTGACCGGCGACAATCGCGACTATCTCGAAAGCCGGATCGGCCGCGCCGCCGAACCGGTCGACCTCTATCTCGCCCATTTCCTCGGTTCGGGCGGCGCCGCGAAATTCCTGTCGGCGCTCGAAGCAAATCCCGACCAGCCCGGCGCGTCGATGATGCCCGAGGCGGCGGCAGCCAATCGCTCGGTCTTCTATGCCCCCGACGGCAGCATGCGCAGCCTTGCCGAGATCCGCGAACGCTTTCGCGTGAAACTCGAAGACGGCGGCAAGATCGAAAATATGAAGCCCTTCGCCCCGACCGGCTGGCACGCGCAAGCAAGCAGTTCGGCGGGTCTCGCAGGCGCAAGCGGTGGCCGTCCGCCACTTCAAATGATGGATATCCAACCTATGCCCAAAAAACTCTCGATGGGCTTTGCCGCCGATGCCTATCGGCGGCTCGCGTCGCTTTCGGGAGGCGCGGCATGACCGCCGGCGTCAACCTGAACAACATCGGCCGGATCGCCGGCGCCGCTGCGCTGCCGGTGGGGATGCTGATCCTCGTCGGCTTGATGGTGATCCCGGTTTCGCCGCTGATCCTCGATATCAGCTTTGTCGCCAATATCATGATCAGCCTCGCGATCCTGATGGTCGCGCTGTCGGCCGCGAAGCCGCTCGACTTCTCCTCCTTCCCGACCGTCCTGCTGCTCGCGACCCTGTTTCGCCTGGCGCTCAACGTCGCCTCGACGCGCGTCGTTCTTGTGCACGGGCACGAAGGCACCGCTGCCGCGGGGCACGTCATCGAGGCGTTCGGCCAGGTGCTGATCGGCGGCGACTATGTCGTCGGCCTATTCGTCTTTTTCGTGCTGATGATCATCAACATGGTCGTCATCACCAAGGGTGCGGGACGCGTGTCCGAAGTGTCGGCGCGCTTCACCCTCGACGCCCTGCCCGGCAAGCAGATGGCGATCGACGCCGACCTCAATGCCGGACTCCTCACCCCCGAAGAAGCCAAGGCGCGCCGCGTCGACGTCGCGACCGAAGCCGATTTCTACGGCTCGATGGACGGTGCCTCGAAATTCGTGAAGGGCGACGCGATCGCAGGCCTGCTGATCCTGTTCGTCAACATCATCGGCGGCCTGATCCTCGGCATTTTCAGCCATGGCCTGAGTTTTTCGGAGGCGGGCAGCAATTATGTCACGCTCGCGATCGGCGATGCGCTCGTCGCGCAGATCCCCGCGCTGCTGCTCTCGATCGCCGCTGCGGCCATCGTCACGCGGGTCGCCTCGCCATTCGACCTGAGCGGCCAGATCAGCAACCAGTTTGCATCGCCCGCCGTATGGATGGCCGTCGGCGGCATTTTGTTCATCCTCGGGCTCGTGCCGTCGATGCCGCAAATGCTGATCCTGCCTGCCGCCGCCATCTCCTTCGGCATCGGCTGGCAATTGCGCCGCAGCGCGGCCGCCGTCGCCGACCTGCCCGAACCCGCCGCCCCGGCACCCGATCCTTCGTTGATCGAATGGGCCGACGTGAGCGATGCCAGCGCCTGCCAGCTCGAGATCGGCTATGCCCTCGTCGCGCTGGTCGACGAACGCAAGGGTTCGCCGCTGATGACGCGGATCACCGGCATCCGTCGCCAATTGTCCAAGGAACTGGGCTTTGTCGTCCCGCCGGTAAAGGTCACCGACGACCTGTCATTGCCGGGCAATGTCTATCGCATCTCGGTCGCCGGCGTGATCATCGGCGAGGACGAAGTCTTCCCCAACGAAATGCTCGCGCTCGATTCGGGCGATCTCGTCACCAAGGTTGCGGGGCGCCCGTGCAAGGATCCGACCTTCGGCCTCGACGCACTGTGGATTCCGAAAGCGACGCAGAATGACGCGATCGCCGCCGGCTATACCGTCGTGGACCCCGCAACGGTGGTGGCGACGCACCTCAACAACAGCATCGTCGGTTCGGCCGCGGAACTGTTCGGCATCGACGACGCGCAGGCGCTGATCGAGAATCTCAAGGTCCACTATCCGCAGCTCGCGCAGAATCTCAGCCCGCAGGGCTATTCGCTGCCGCGTGTCGCGAGCCTGTGCAAATCGCTTCTCGTCGAGCGCGTGCCGCTGCGCGATTTCCGCAAGATCGCGGAAGCGATGGTTGCGCTGGCAGGCCAGCAGCTGGGCGAAATCGACCTGGTCGAATCGGTCCGCCAGCGCATCGGCGCGCTGATCGTCCAGACGATCGTGCCAAGCCGGATGCCGCTGCCCGTCGTCACCTTCAGCCCCGAGATCGAGATGCTGCTCAACCAGTCGGTTCGCGCCAATCCCGGTGCCGAATGGCCGTTCGAGCACAGCATGGCGATGACGATCATCGAACAGGTCGGCCAGGCGGTCGAACCGCTGCTTCTCCAGACGCGCAGCTTCGCGCTCGTCGCCTCGCCCATCTGTCGTTCGGCGCTGTCGCGGCTGGTGCGGACCAATTTTCCCGACGTCGCGGTGATTTCCTACCTCGAAATCCCGGCGACCAAGCAGACCGAAATCGTCGCGACGATCGGCGCCGAAGTGCCCCGCCTCGCGTCCGGGCCCGAGGCCCATATGGAGGACCAACCGCATGAGAATTGAGCCCGCCGAGCATTTTGCCGCGAGTGGCGGCCGTGCACCGCGCGCGCGCGGCTATGGCGAAAGCGTCGAAGCGCTGGTCGAGGAATATTCCCCACTGGTCCGCAAGATTGCGTGGCAGGTATTTTCGCGCGTGTCGCGAACGAGCGAACTCGACGATCTGATCCAGACCGGGCTGATCGCGCTGATCGAGGCGAGCCGTCACTATGAAGAGCGCGGCTTCGCCTTTGCAACCTATGCCACGACCCGCGTTCGCGGTGCGATGATCGACCAGCTGCGTCGCGAGGCGGATGTCGGCCGGTCGGCGATGGTAGCCGCCAAGCGCCTGCAGGCCACGCGCGGCGCGCTCGAACAGCAATTGTTGCGCGCGCCGACGGCAGCCGAGATGGCCGAAGCGCTCGACATGGCACCGGAGGATTATTTCGCGCTCGAACGAAACGCGACGCACGGCCGCTCGACATCGCTCGACGAATTGACCGACATCGGCGCCTTTCTCGCCGCCGACGAAACCATGGGCGCCGACGAGTGCTGCGAGCAGGACGATCTGATGGGCGCGCTGCGCCAGTGCATCAC
>JAFAED010000529.1 GCA_023424275.1 Pseudomonadota bacterium
GTCGTTGACGGTCAACGACACGCCGTCGACGGTGATCGAGCCCTTGGGAGCAATATGCGGCGCGAGCGATGCCGGCGCGGCGACGGTGACCGTCACGCTGTCGCCGACTGGAACCACCGACACGATCCGCCCGATGTCGTCGACATGCCCCGTGACGATATGCCCGCCAAGTTCGTCACCGATCTTGAGCGCGCGCTCGAGGTTCAGCCGGCGGCCCCGATCCCACATGCCCGGCGCGGTGCGCGCGAGCGTTTCGCCGCTGGCGTCGATCGCGAACCAGCCGCCAGGGCCGTTGCTGTCCGCATCGACGCCCTTTTCGACGACGGTCAGACACGCGCCCGAGCAGGCGATCGAGGCGCCGATGTCGATGCTGCCGACATCATAGGCGGTTTCGATGACGAGCCGGGTGTCGCCGCGATCCTCGCGGCTGCGAATGGTGCCGATGTCGGTGATGATGCCGGTGAACATGCAGGTTCCTCAAATGATGCTGACGCGCTCGTAGACGTCGAGCCGGTCGCTGCCAAGCAGGCGGCTGTCGGAAAGGCGCCAGCGGCCATGCGCGTCGGCAAGATCGGTGAGGCCGATGTCGCCGAGCGCAGGCTTGCCGCCGCCAATCAGGATCGGCGCACGATAGAGCAAAAGCCGGTCGACCCGGTCGGCGCCAAGGAAAGCCGCCGCCGCGCCCGCGCCTCCTTCGACGAGGACCGAATCGACTCCGTCGATCGCTTCGGGCGACGCGACGGCGGTCCAACCGTCGGGTGCGTCGCCGGCCGTCAGTAACAATCTGCGCGGGCTGCGATGTTCGAGGCCCGGTAGGCGGACGTCGAGTTTCGGTGCGTCGGCGTCGAGCGTGCCGCGCCCGACGAGGATCGCCTGATGCTGCGCGCGTTCGAGATGGCCGTGCGCGCGGGCCCGCTCGCCGGTGATCCAGCGGCTCGTCCCGTCGGCACGCGCGATGCAGCCGTCGAGCGACGTCGCGAGCTTGAGCGTCACGAACGGCCGGTCCTCCACCCGGCGTATCCACCAGGGCGCCATCGCTGCACGAGCGGCGGCGGGAAGGACATTGAAGACGACCTCGATCCCCGCAGCCTGCAAGCGAGCAATCCCTTTGCCGTCGGTCCGTGGGTCGGGATCCTGTGCAGCGATCACGACACGCGCGATGCCAGCGGCGACCAGCAGGTCACTGCACGCGGGACCGCGCGGACTGTCGTGCGCGCAGGGTTCGAGGGTGACATAGGCGGTCGCGCCGCGCGCCGCCTCACCCGCCGCCGCCAGCGCTATCGCTTCGGCATGGGGGCGCCCGCCTGGCTGAGTCCAGCCGCGCGCTACAACCCTGTCCTGCTGGACGATCAGGCAGCCGACGTTGGGATTGGGTGCAGAGGCCGGCCGGCCGCGCCGCGAAAGCGCGATGGCGACCGCCATCCAGTCGGCATCGGCGGGGCGCCGCAACATAGGCTCAGTCGGCGGCTTTTTCGGGCTGCGCCCCGCGTGCGGCGCGTTCGGCGAGCGTCGAGCGAACCTGCACGGGCTCGGGCTTCTTCTTCGCGGCTGCGGCCGCCTCTTCGCCCAAGGTTTCGCGCGTCACCTTGTCGGCCTCGGTCGAATCATATTCGATGCCCAGACTGTCGGCGAAGCGCTGATATTCGGCGCGCTTCTGCGCATTGTTCAACGTCGTTTCCTTGGCACGCGCCACCCAGTCGGCACGAATCTCTTCCGCGCTGCGGTTCGCGGTCCAATTTTCGAAATAGATGATCTGTTCCTTGGGCTTTTCATATGGGATCAGATATTTCTCGACCCCGGTGAAAATCAGCCAGGTCAGCGCCAATGCGACGCCCCAGATCGCCCAGCGGTGCGGACGCGGTTCGCGAACATAAGCCCAGAAATCGGACAGGCCGCCGCCAACATCGACTTTGTTGAACATTCCCATGAACCCAATTTAGGCGATGTCGCGGAGATTTGCGAGGGGGCGCGCGAAGGGCGGCGATTGCGCCGAATGACGCATGTGAGCGTTCTCGATTGCAAAAAATGCAATAGCAGATGTGCTTTTCGCAGTTGCAACATTCATTGTGCAGTGCAATATCACACTTGCCTTTTAGGCATCCTCTCCCAAAACTTTCACGGGCCACCCTCGGGTGGCCCTTTTTTTTCGACCTTTTTGGTTGAGAGGGTCGATTCGGAACATCCGAATCAATCTTGCGTCGGCGTCCGCGTTTCGAATCGCCGCACCTCGGCAATGAAGCTGCCCGGCAGCGGCGTCGGTTTCCCACTGTCGGTATCGAGATGCGCATAGCGGATTTCGATATCGGTCAGCCTTTCGTTTCCGCGAAAAACCCCACAATGAAGCGTGAAGCTCGTGCGGCCGAAGCGGCTGATTCGCGCCGCGATCGTGATCAGTTCGTCGAGTCGCGCCGGGGCGTGATAATCGATCTCGCAATGCGTCTCACGGATGTCTGTACCATATTGGTGAAAATAGGGACCCGGCTGCCCCTCACCCAGCGCGCGAAAATATTCGGTCACGCCGATATCGGCATAGACCAGATAATTGGCGTTGAAGACGATATTCTGGCCGTCGATCTCGTTGAAGCGCACGCGAACGTGCTCCTGCACGCGGAAATCGGCGAGCGGCACGTCGCTGCGATGGTCGGTCATCGGGGCCTCAGGCGGCAAGCGCGGCGGGGGTGCGGTCAAGCGGCGCGCAGGCGGCCTCGAGCCAGGCGCGTTCTTCGCCTTCTATCCCCGCACCGAGCTTTGCCAGCACCTCGGCATGATAGCTGTCGAGCCAGTTGGCCTCGGCCGGCGACAGCAGCGACACATCGACGAGGTTCTGCGCGATCGGCGCAAAGGTGATCGTCTCGAACCCCAGCATATCCTCTTCGGCGCCCGCGATGCTCTGCGGCGTGACGACGACAAGATTCTCGATACGGATCCCGAAGGCGCCCGCCTTGTAATAGCCGGGTTCGTTCGAAAGGATCATGCCCGCGTGCAGCGCCTCCTCGGTCCCTGCCTGCCCGCCCGTGGGCTTGGCGATGCGCTGCGGGCCTTCGTGGACGGCAAGATAGGATCCGACGCCGTGGCCGGTGCCATGCGCATAATCAACCCCGTCGGCCCACAGATATTGGCGCGCGAGGATGTCGAGCTGGCTGCCGCGCGTCCCCTTGGGGAAGCGCGCGGTCGCGAGCGCGATATGCCCTTTCAGCACCTGCGTGAAGCGACGGCGCATTTCGGCGGTCGGCGTACCGATCGCGATCGTGCGCGTGATGTCGGTCGTGCCGTCGGCATATTGGCCGCCCGAATCGACGAGGTAGAGCGTCCCGGTCTCGATCGCACGGTTGGTCGTCGCATCGACCTTGTAATGCGGCAGCGCGCCATTGGGTCCGGCGGCCGAGATGGTGTCGAACGACAGGTCGCGAAGTACGCCGCTCCCGTCGCGGAACTCGCGCAGCTTCGCCGCGGCGCCGAGTTCGTCGAGCCCGCCCTCAGGCGCCACCTCTCCCATCCATTTGAGGAAGCGCGACACGGCGACGCCGTCGCGGACATGCGCCGCGCGCGTGCCGCTCAATTCGGCGTCATTCTTGATCGCCTTGGGCAGCACCGCCGGATCGCGATGGCGCGCGATCTTCGCCCCCGCCGCACCCAGCGCGGTAAAGATCGCCGCCACGGCACGGTCGGGATCGACCGCAACCTTTTTGTCCTTGAGGGACGCGAGCGCCGCTTCGAACGCGGTGCGGTCGTGGATCCGCACGCTGTTGCCGAGGTGCGCGCGCACCGCGTCGGTGAGCTTTTCGGGGGCGATGAACAGGTCGGCCGTCGCGTCCGAATGGAGCAATGCGAAGGCCAGCCCGACCGGGGTGTGGCTGACGTCGGTGCCTCGGATATTGAAGGTCCAGGCGATCGAATCGAGCGCGGTCATCACGGTCGTGTCGAGGCCGTTCGCCTTCAGCCAGTCAGCGATGATCTCGCGTTTCTCGACCGCGCTCTGACCCGCAAGCGCGGCGTCGTGGACCGTCACCACCGCGTCGCTCGGCGCCGGCTGATCGTCCCACGCGGCGTCGAGCGGGTTGGTGTCCACCGCCACGAGGCTCGCGCCCTTCGCGGCAAGCGTCTTTTCCAGGCCGCGCGCCCAGTCGATGCTGTGCAGCCAGGGGTCGTAACCGACCTTCTGCCCCGCGCTGACATTGGCGCCCAGCCATTCGGCAACGCTCGACTGCGGCACCCCGACATAGTCGAACAGCGACCCGTCGACCTGGTCGCGGACCTGCACCGTGTAGCGCCCGTCGACGAACACCGCCGCCTTTTCCGGCAGCACCGCCGCGGTCCCCGCCGACCCGCCAAAGCCCGTCAGCCACGCCATGCGCTGCGCATAGGCGCCGACATATTCGCTCATATGTTCGTCGCTGATCGGCACGACAAAGCCGTCGAGGCCGCGCGCGGCAAGGGTGGCGCGGACGCGGGCGAGGCGCTCTGCATATCCCGATTGGGGGACGGGGCTGGACATGGCTGCTTCCTTGTTCCTACATCGCAGGCGATCCCGCCCAATCGGGGCGACAC
>JAFAED010000002.1 GCA_023424275.1 Pseudomonadota bacterium
CCTCCGCGCCGCCGCCGTCGAAGGAAGAGCGCGAGGCTGCGCGAAAAGCGGAAGAGGCCGCGCAAAATTGACAAACGGCAGGGCGGCACCCTAGCGGCGCTGCGATGAACGGCTGGATCATATTGGATAAACCCGTCGGCCTCGGCTCGACACAGGCGGTCGGCGCGGTGAAACGCGTGTGCCGCGAGGCGGGGCTGGGCAAGGTCAAGGTGGGCCATGGCGGCACGCTCGACCCGCTGGCGTCGGGGGTGCTGCCGATTGCGCTCGGCGAGGCAACAAAGCTGTGCGGGCGAATGCTCGACGCCAGCAAGGTCTATGATTTCACCGTGCAGTTCGGGACCGAGACCGCGGGGCTCGACGCCGAGGGCGAAGTCGTCGCGACCAGCGAGGTGCGGCCGACGCCGGCCGAGGTTGCAGCGGTGCTGCTGCGCTTCACCGGTCCGATCGAGCAGGTGCCGCCAGCCTATTCGGCGATCAAGATCGACGGACAGCGCGCCTACGACCGTGCTCGAGCCGGCGAAGAGGTCGAGATGAAGGCGCGTAGCGTGACCATCCACTCCCTCGCGATCTGCCATCCCGGTCGTCGCCGGGATGACGAGGGTGGGGAAGGAGCGAGCCTCCAAGAAATCACCCTCACCGCGCATGTTTCGAAGGGCACTTATATCCGCTCCCTCGCGCGCGACATCGCACGCGCTGTCGGCAGCGTGGGGCATGTCACCATGCTCCGCCGTACCAAAGCGGGGCCATTCGACCTCTCGCAGGCGATTTCGCTGGACAAATTGAACGCTTTCGGCCAAGGCGCCGCCCAATCAGACGTCATTCTGCCGCTCGAGGCAGGGCTGGTCGACATCCCAGCTCTGAACCTTTCCCTGGAGGCGGCGGGGGCGATTCGTCAGGGTCGCGTCTGGACCGGGGAAAGCACGCACGACGGGCTCTATTGGGGACGGGACAGCGACATGCGACCCGTGGCGCTGATAGAGGCTTTGGCGGGAACGCTGAAAGTCGTGCGAGGCTTTAATCTGTAAGCACGATGTTCGAGGATTGAATCTATGTCGATTACTGCAGAGCGTAAAACCGAAGTCATCAACGACAATGCCCGCGCAAAGGGCGACACCGGTTCGCCGGAAGTTCAGGTCGCAATCCTGACCGACCGCATCAACACGCTCACCGCCCACTTCAAGGCGCACCACAAGGACAACCACAGCCGTCGCGGCCTTCTGATGATGGTCAACAAGCGCCGCAGCCTCCTCGACTATCTGAAGAAGAAGGACGAGGCACGCTATTCGGCACTGATCGCGAAGCTGGGTCTCCGCAAATAAGAATTTCTGGCGGCCCCGGATTTCCGGGGCCGCTGTCATATTGGCTCCGCGCAAAGTGCCGGGCCACAGGGCCGCTCCCGCATCCGGCGGGACCGCCATAAGGGCAGACAGACGCCCTAAACCGCCCCGGGCCGGATTGCCCGGAATCAGAGGCCCCGCCCGGCATAGGGCCCGGCGGGCGAAGGAAACCACATGTTTGACGTGAAAAAAGTATCGATCGAGTGGGGCGGTGAAACGCTGACGCTCGAAACGGGCAAGGTTGCCCGTCAGGCCGACGGCGCCGTGATGGCGACGCTGGGCGAAACGGTCGTCCTGTGCGCCGTGACCGCCGCGAAGTCGGTGAAGGACGGGCAGGACTTCTTTCCGCTCACCGTCCATTATCAGGAAAAATATTCGGCCGCGGGCCGCATCCCGGGCGGCTTCTTCAAGCGCGAGCGCGGCGCGACCGAAAAGGAAACGCTGGTCAGCCGCCTGATCGACCGTCCGATCCGCCCGCTGTTCCCCGAAGGTTTCTATAACGAGATCAACGCCATCGCTCAGGTCCTGAGCTATGACGGCCACAACGAGCCCGACATCCTCGCGATGGTCGCCGCGTCGGCCGCGCTCACCATCTCGGGCGTGCCCTTCATGGGCCCGATCGGCGCCGCGCGCGTCGGTTACGTCAATGGCGAATATATCCTGAACCCGACCGACGAACAGGTTGCCGAAGGCGACCTCGATCTCGTCGTTGCTGCGACCTACGACGCGGTGATGATGGTCGAATCCGAAGCCAATGAGCTGTCGGAAGAAGTCATGCTCGGCGCCGTCCTGTTTGCGCACGACGCGTGCAAGGAAGTCGTCAAGGCGATCGTCAAGCTCGCCGAACAGGCCGCCAAGGATCCGTGGGAAGTCGCCGCCGGCGACGACAATGCCGGACTCAAGGACAAGCTCAAGAAGCTGATCGGCAAGGACATCGCCGCCGCCTATAAGCTGACCGACAAGTCGGCGCGTTCGAACGCGCTCAACGAAGCGCGCGCGAAGGCGAAGGAAAGCTTCGCTGCCGACGGTCTCAGCCCGCAGGAAGTCATGGCCGGCATCAAGCTGACCAAGAAGCTGGAAGCCGAAATCGTTCGCGGCGCTATCCTCAAGGACGGCAAGCGCATCGACGGCCGCACGACGACGCAGATTCGTCCGATCGTCGCCGAAACGCACTTCCTGCCCCGCGCGCACGGCTCGGCGCTGTTCACCCGCGGCGAAACCCAGACGATTGCGACCGCGACGCTGGGCACCAAGGATGCGGAACAGATGATCGACGGCCTCAACGGCCTGTCGTACC
>JAFAED010000034.1 GCA_023424275.1 Pseudomonadota bacterium
GTGCAGATCCACAATATCTCGGGAACCGGCCTCCTGCTCGAAAGCGACGTCAAACTGGCCGCCGGCGACCGGATCGAAATCGAGCTTCCGCATGCCGGCGACATCACGGCAGTCGTCATGTGGGCGAGCGGACGGCTTTTCGGGTGCCAGTTCGAAGGTCCGGTGTCGCCGGCAACGCTGAGCGCGGTGGAACTCAAAAGTGCTATCGAGCCGGCGCCGCCCGAGCTGCCGAACGCGATCACCCCGGCACCGGTTTCCGAAGAGGATGACATGGAACCCGTGGTCGACGAAGCGTTCGGCCTTCGCCTCCAGCGGTTCCGCGCCGAGGCCGGTCTCAGCCAGGCCGAGGTCGCCAAGCGCATGGGCGTCAGCGCAACCTCGATATCGAGTTGGGAAAAGGGTCGCGCTCGGCCCAAGCGTAACCGGATGGCAAAGCTCGCCGCCATTCTCCGCGTCCGGACCGCCGAACTGCTCGACGAACCGGCACCCGCCGGGGCACAGGGCATTCAGGAGCAGATCGACCGCAGCCGCGAACAGGTCGCGCGCGCTGTCGGCGTCAGCGTCGACCGGGTCCGGATCATCGTCGAATATTAAGCCGCCTCAATAGGCCAGCGCGCACCCGTCGGCGCGCATCTCGCTCGCCGCCGCATAGACGCGCGTGTCGCCGTCGACGCGATTCTCGACGCATTGATAGCGTCCGAACCCGCCATCGGACTCGCCCAGCGTCCAGCCGATGTCGGCCAGTTGCCGCCGCGTAGCGTCAGGTACGCCGGTCTCGAGCCGCAGCACGCCGTTCAGGCCCAGGCCCTCCCCATCCTCTCCCATCGTCTCCGACGAACCTTCATGGTGCCACCGCGGCGAATCCCCCGCCGCCTGGATTTCGAGGCCATAGTCGACGCGACTGATGACGATCTGTGCCTGCCCTTGCGGCTGCATGTCGCCGCCCATCACGCCAAAACTCATCCACGGCACATCGCCGCGTGCGGCAAAGCCCGGAATGATCGTCTGGAACGGCCTTTTGCCAGGAGCATAGATATTGGGATGCCCGTCAGCCAAGCTGAAGAGCTGCCCGCGATCCTGGAACATGAAGCCCAACCCGTCGGCGACGAGCCCCGACCCCATGCCGCGGAAGTTCGACTGGATCATCGACACCATCATGCCGTCCTTGTCGGCGCAGCTGAAATAGGTGGTGTCGCCGCGGCTCGGCGCCTGCCCCGGATAGACGGGCGACAGCAAGCGGTCGGGCCGGATCAGCTTCGCGCGCTCGGCCGCATAATCCTTCGAGACGAGCCATTCGACCGGCACATTGGCGAAGTGCGGATCGGCATAATAGCGCGCGCGATCCTCATAGGCGAGACGCTTGGCCTCGGCCTGCAGGTGGATCGACAGCGCCGACTGGAAGCCCGCACCCTTCAGGTCGAAATTCTCGAGGATGTTGAGCATCTGCAACGTCGCGATGCCCTGCGTGTTCGCGCCGAGCGCATAGACGTCGGTGCCGCGATAGGCCGTCTTGTGCGGCTCGATCCATTCGGATTTGTGCGCAGCCAGATCCTCGTAGCGCAGCCAGCCACCGATCCGCTTGAAATAGGCATCGATCGTCCGCGCGATCTCGCCCGAGTAAAAGGCGTCGCGCCCGCCCTCGGCGATCAGGCGAAACGTGCGCGCAAGGTCGGGATTGCGGAACACCTGTCCCGCATTCGGCCCCTTGCCGTCATTGACGCCCCAGGTCCGCATCGCATTGTCGATTTCCTCGATCCCGCGTCCCGGCTGACGGAAATTGGCAAGCGCGCGGCGGATATAATAAGCGATCATATCGGGCACCGGCGCGCCCGCCTCGGCATGTGCAATGACGGGTTCGAACAATTCCTTCCACGGCAGCTTTCCGTACCGCTGATGCATCGTCCACCAGCCGTCGACCGCGCCCGGCACTGAAACGCTGATCGCGCCATAGGCGGGCAACGTGCCGCCCTTCGCACGCGACCGGACCGTCGCAAGGTCGAGCCCGCGCGGGCTCTTCCCCGATCCGGCGAGGCCCGCGAGCTTCTTCGTCTTCGGGTCCCAGATCATCGCGTAAACGTCACCGCCGATGCCGTTCGCCGTCGGTTCGAGCAGCCCGAGGCACGCATTGATCGCGATCGCCGCGTCTACCGCCGAACCGCCGCGCTTCAATATGTCGATCCCCGCCTGTGTCGCGAGCGGGTGCGCGGTTCCCGCTGCACCGTGAAGGCCATAGGCGGCCGTGCGCGACGCAAAACTTGCTCCTACCGGCCGGTCGCCGCCCAACACATCGGGACGCACGAATCGGTCGGCGCCGGTCTCCCACACCGGCGGCAGTCCCGCCGTGCTGCCCGGTTTCGCCGCAGCCTTCGGCGGGCCGCTCTGCGCATAGCCCAGCGTCGGTAGCAATGCAGCGGCGGGGACGGCGGTAAGGAGTGTGCGACGACGCATGGATTCAGATCCCATCGAAAAGAAGGGGGTCGTTTTCGCGGCATGGAGGGCGGAGGGCAAGATCAGATTTTATATACGATATGGCGACGGCCTGCCTCGACATGAGCCCGCACGCCTCTGGCGAGACATTCGGATTGGCGGCGTGCGCACAGCACGCTATCGGCCATGTCCATGAGCCTGTTTCCGCCTGCCTCCTGCCCCCGGCTGATCGTCAAGATCGGATCGGCGCTGCTCGTCGATCCCGCAGGCTCGGTCCGCCGCGACTGGCTCGTGGGGATCGCCGCCGACATCGCCGAACGGACACGCGCGGGCCAGCAGGTGGCGGTGGTCTCCTCGGGTGCGATCGCGCTGGGCGCGCGGCGGCTCGGGCTGGCAAAGGGCGGGCGCGGGACGCTGGAAGATGCGCAAGCTGCCGCTGCAACCGGGCAGATCGCGCTGTCGCAGGTCTGGGCCGAGGTCCTCGGCGCCGAAGGGCTGACCGCCGCGCAGATGCTCGTCACGCTCGACGATCTCGAACATCGCCGCCGCTATCTCAACGCCGCGGCGACGCTCGACCGACTGTTGTCGCTCGGCGTCGTGCCGATCATCAACGAAAATGACAGCGTCGCGACCGAGGAAATCCGTTTCGGCGACAACGACCGGCTCGCGGCGCGCGTCGCGCAGGCGGCGGCAGCGGGCGGCGTGATCCTGCTGTCGGACATCGACGGGCTGTACGACAAGAACCCCGCGCTCCCGGGGGCCAACCATATCGCGCGGATCGAACGGATCGATGCGGGCATCGAGGCGATGGCCGACACGGGATCGGCGTCGGGCATGGGGTCGGGCGGCATGGTGTCGAAGATCGCGGCGGCGCGCATCGCCAATGCCGCGGGCGCCCATCTCGCCATCGCATCGGGGCGGATCGACCGGCCGCTGTCGACCGAGGCGCGGCACAGCCTGTTCGTTGCCGACAAGGGCGCGAGCGCGCGCAAGGCCTGGCTCGCGGGCGGCCTCACCGCCAAGGGCCGGGTCGAAATCGATGCCGGCGCCGCCAAGGCGCTGCACGGCGGCGCCAGCCTGCTCGCCGCCGGCGTGACCGCCGTCAGCGGCAGCTTCGCACGCGGCGACATTCTCGACATCGCCGGCCCCGACGGGCGCGTCATCGCGCGCGGCCTGTCCGAATATCCGGGCGCCGACGCCGCAAATATCGTCGGCCTCGGCCGCGACGCGCAGGAAGCCGCGCTTGGCTATGCACCGCGCAGCGCGATGGTCCACCGCGACCATATGGTTCTTCTGTGACACGCGTGCTCGCGATGACCGGCGCGACCGGTTTCGTGGGGGGCGCGACGATGCGTGACGCGGTCGCGGCGGGCTGGCAGGTGCGCGCGCTTACCCGCAGACCGCAGCCCGAACGCGAAGGCGTCACATGGATTGCCGGTGCGCTCGATGATCTCGACAGCCTCGCCGAAATGGCGGCGGGCGCCGATGTCGTCATGCATATCGCCGGCGTGGTCAACGTACCGACGCGCGCGGCGTTCGAGGCAGGCAATGCGACCGCCACCGCGCATGTCGTCGATGCCGCGCGCGGTGCCGGGGTCACGCGCTTCGTCCATGTTTCGTCGCTCGCTGCGCGCGAACCCGGCATCTCCAACTATGGCTGGTCGAAGGAACGTGCCGAGGCGGTCGTGATCGCCAGCGGCCTCGACTGGACGATCGTGCGCCCGCCCGCCGTCTTCGGCCCCGGCGACACCGAAATGCTCGACCTGTTCCGCATGGCGCGGCGCGGCATCGCACTCGTCCCGAACGGACGTATGTCGGCGATCTATGTCGATGAACTCGCACGCCTGCTCGTCGCGCTGGCTGCCGATCGCCGCGCCAGCATCGGCCAGATTTATGAGCCCGACGACGGCAAACCGACCGGCTGGTCGCACCGCGGCTTTGCCCGCGCGGTGGCGCGTGCGGTCGGACGGCAGCGGCTGTCGGCGCTCGCGACACCCGCCATGCTGCTCAAGGCGGGCGGCCGCATCGACAAGCTGGTGCGCCGCAGCCGCGCCAAGCTGACCCCCGACCGCGCACGCTATATCGCGCACCCCGACTGGGTCGCGACCGAGGGCGCCCACCCGCCTGCCGCCCTCTGGCGTCCCGAGCTGAACACCGACGACGCACTTGCCGAGACCGTACGCTGGTACCGCCGCGAAGGCTGGCTCTGACGTCGCCGGTACGGCGCCATCGCTCCCTCGTCGAAGCGTGCATTGCCAAGGGCGAGACGCATGCCTAGGTTCGCCGGCATGACCGATACGACCGCGAACACGCCCAACGATCCCGCCGGCCCCTGGGCCATCCCCGTTCGCCGCCCGCTCCCCGGCGACGACAAGCCCAAATCGACGACGAGTTTTCCGCGCAAGGTCTGGAACCTGCTCGTCGCGATCAAGGACGGGCTGGCGCTGATCTTCTTGCTCTTGTTCTTCGTCGTGCTGTTCGGCCTGCTCTCCGGCCGCCCGAACGCCGGGCTGCCGGTCAGCGAAGGCGCGCTGCTGGTCGAACTCAACGGCATCGTCAGCGAACAGCCGGCCGACGTCGACCCGCTTGCGGCGCTTTCGGGCGGCACGCAGCTCAAGGAAATCCGTGTCCGCGACGTCGTCCATGCGCT
>JAFAED010000057.1 GCA_023424275.1 Pseudomonadota bacterium
TCGACCTTTTCCTTCATGTCGCCGGGAAGGAAGCCGAGCTTTTCGCCCGCCTCGACCGCCGGGCGCGAGAGGATTAGGCGCTGGACGCTGCCGGTGATGAGCTGCGCGACGGCTTGCGCGACCGCGAGATAGGTCTTGCCGGTACCCGCCGGGCCGAGCGCGAAAATCACGTCGTCGCGCGCGAGCGCCTGCATATAGGGTACCTGCGACGGCGCGCGCGGAACGATCGTCTTCTTGCGCGTGCGGATCATGATCGGCGGCGCTTCGTTCGTGTCGTGACGGATGATGCCCGCGAGCGTCGGCTGCGCCGACATCGCAATCACGCCATCGACGAGGCCGGCGTCGACCTCCTGCCCCTGTTCGATGCGGTTATAGAGTTCGGTGAGCACGTCGCGCGCGCGCGCCGCTGCCTCTGCCTCGCCTTCGATCTGCACGCGATTGCCGCGCGCCGAGATATAGACGCCGAGGCGGTTTTCGATCGCGACGAGGTTGCGGTCGAACTCGCCGAAGAGAATGCCCAAAAGCTGCGTTCGCTCGAATTCCGCGGTCAGTCGGACGCGGTCGCCGGGTTCGGCGGGGGTGGAGGCGGTCAGCGGGCGTTTGGACATATAAGCAAGGCTCCTTCGATCGACGACATGACTGTACTCCCGCCATGACGGGAGTCCATGACTTGCAGGCTGCGAATGCGACAGAAGGAGGCGGAGTGTGTCTTCGGGGAGACAGCTTCCGCCTGCCGCACTAGGCGACTTCTTCGGTCAAAGCTTCGGCGCCGACGCTGTTCGCGCCGGCCGAGGTGATGCGCACATCGATCATGTCGCCGATCTTGAGCCCCGGCGCGATGACATGCACCGACTGGAGCCAGGGCGATTTGCCGATCAGCTGGCCTTCGAGCTTGCCCTTGCGTTCGAGGAGAAGGCGCGTCGTGCGGCCCACGGTCGCCTCGTTGAACGCCTGTTGCTGTTCGTTCAGCAAGGCCTGCAAGCGCTGGAGTCGATCGTTCATCACCGCCTCGTCGATCTGGTCACCCATCGTCGCGGCGGGGGTGCCGGGGCGGCGCGAATATTTGAAGCTATATGCCATCGCATAGTTAGTGGCGCGGACGATATCGAGCGTCGCGAGGAAATCTTCCTCGGTTTCGCCGGGGAATCCGACGATGAAGTCGCCCGAGATCGCAATGTCGGGGCGCACGGCGCGCACGCGCTCGATGACCTTCAGATAGCTTTCGACCGAGTGGCTGCGGTTCATCGCGGCAAGGATGCGGTCGCTGCCCGCCTGCACCGGCAGGTGGAGGAAAGGCATCAGCTTGTCGACCTCGCCATGCGCGGCGATCAGCCCGTCGGTCATGTCGTTCGGGTGACTGGTCGTGTAGCGGATCCGTTCGAGGCCGTCCTCGCGCGCGAGTTCGCGGATCAGCCCGTCGAGACCGATCGCCCGGCCCTTGTCATCCTCGCCGTCCCACGCGTTGACGTTCTGGCCGAGCAAGGTGATTTCGCGCACCCCGCCCGCGACGAGCGCGCGCGCTTCGGCGATGAGGTCGGCGTAGGGCCGGCTGATCTCGGCGCCGCGGGTGTAAGGCACGACGCAATAGGTGCAGAATTTGTCGCAGCCTTCCTGCACGGTCAGGAAGGCGGTCGGGCGCTGGCCGCCCGCGCGTTTCGGCAGCGCGCCGAACTTGCTTTCGAGCGGCATGTCGAGGTCGACGGCCTTCTCGCCGCGTTCGGCGCGCGCGATCAGGTCGGGCAGGCGATGATAGGCCTGCGGGCCGACGACGACATCGACGCTCGGCGCGCGGCGCGCGATTTCGGCGCCCTCGGCCTGCGCGACGCAGCCGGCGACGGCGATCGTCGGCGTGCTGCCGTCGGCGCGTTTCAGCCGGCCGATGTCCGAATAGACTTTCTCGGCTGCTTTCTCGCGGATGTGACAGGTGTTGAGCACGACAAGATCGGCGTCGGCGCCGTCGGCAGCGGCGACATAGCCCTCGGCGCCCAGCATTTCGGCCATGCGTTCGCCGTCATAGACGTTCATCTGGCAGCCGAAGGATTTGACGTGGAATGTTTTGGGAGAGTCGGATTTCATCGGCGCGCTATAGGCGATGCGGTGCGCCGGCGGAAGACTGTGCGATTTCCGCCGCGATCGTCGCGCGCGCCGCCTCGGCAAGCAGCTTGCGGTCGCCTTCGACAATGTCGGGAAGCGGGTCGAGATAGTGGATCGTCAGGTGGATCGGACGCTTGCGCGCGAGCAATCGCTTGAAATTGTCGAGCCCGGATTCGGGGTCGAGCCAGGCGATATCGTTCGCCTCATGCCCATAGTCGAGGAAGACCGGCTGGACGCGCAGGTTCGGCGGGGTCGGGATCACCGCCTGAAACAACGAGGCGCGGAAGGGCAGCAGCCCATCGCCCGGCCCCGTCGTGCCCTCGGGAAAGAGGGTCACCGGGCGGCCGCGCGCGAGCGCGTTGCGCAGGTCGTTCGCCTGATTGTGGATCTCGCGCCGCGCCTCACGCTGGACGTAAACGGTGTGGTTCTGGTCGGCGAGCCAGCCGACGAGCGGGGTCGTGCCGACCTCCGCCTTCGACACGAAGGCCGAGCGCGCGGCGCCGCCGAGTGCGAGGATGTCGAGCCAGCTCACATGGTTCGACACGAACAGGACATTGCGCCGCAGCCGCGTGCCCGTCGTGCGGATGCGGAGTCCCGCGATCCAGCCGACGGCATTCAGAAACGCCATCACCATCGGCGAAGGGCGCCCGACGGCGCGGTAGAGCAGATGCGGGACGATCAGAAAAAGGAGCGTCAGCACCATCAGGGCGAGACGGGCGACCGTCCGCCAGGTAATCGCGCTGCGATCAGTCGCGCTTGCGATCGATGGCGACACCATAAAGCTCCATGCGGTGGTCGACGAGGCGGAAGCCCAGCCGTTCGGCGATCACCTTTTGCAACGCCTCAAGCTCGGGATCGACGAATTCGATCACCTTGCCCGTTTCGACGTCGATCAGATGATCGTGGTGCGCCTCGGGCGCGGCTTCGTAGCGCGAGCGGCCGTCGCCGAAATCGTGACGGTCGAGAATGCCCGCCTCTTCGAACAGGCGGACGGTGCGATAGACGGTGGCGATCGAGATGCCGCTGTCGAGTTTCGATGCGCGTTCATAGAGCGTCTCGACGTCGGGATGATCCTCCGAATCCGAAATCACGCGCGCGATGATGCGGCGCTGCTCGGTGATGCGAAGGCCCTTTTCGTGGCACAGGGCTTCGAGATCGATATTACCGGACATGCTTGCCTTTCCTGCGGATGCAGCCGTGTTTGTCTTTGTTGCAAACTGTATAGGCACGCCCTGCGGATAGGACAAGGGCGGCACCCCCTAAGACGCCGCCCTTCCCTGCTCCGGCTGGAGCGTTTTATCGCGTGTTTCAGGCTTTCGCCTTGCGCTTGCGCCCGCCGCCGCGACCCTTGGTGCCGAGGCCGATTTCCTTCGCCAGCGCGCGACGCTTTTCGGCGTAGTTCGGCGCGACCATCGGATAGTCGGCGGGAAGACCCCATTTGGTGCGATAGTCATCGGGGGTCATGCCATAGTGCGTCATCAGGTGACGGCGCAGCATTTTCAGCTTCTTGCCGTCTTCGAGACAGACGATGTAATCCGGTTTGACCGACGTACGGATCGATACCGCAGGCACCAGCTTTTCCTCGACGACGGGCTGCCCCCCCAGACCCGACAATGCCGCATGGACATTGTTGATCAATATGGAGAGATCCGAAATGGCGACGCTGTTATTGCTGACATGTGCGGCGACGATATCGGCCGTCAGCGTAACGAGCATCTCATTGGTATCGGCTTGATCGGACATGAGACTATTCCTTGTTTACTTTACCCAGAACAAAGGACGGCGAATATTGGATTTTTTCTTTCGCCGGGCGGATTACTGCCACTTTGGATGCAATTTCGCAATGACCGATCAGGCGGTTTTCCCGGCGTCTCGGACGCGCCGCATCGTCACGGCATCGCGGACGACGCCGTCATTGCCGCGATAATAGGCCGGCCGCCGGCCGCATTCCGAAAAGCCCGAATTTTGATATAGATAGACGGCATTATTGTCGGCGCGCATTTCGAGAAAATATTCGTCGGCACCCTGTTCTGTCGCCCATGCCTGCCAGTCGTCCATCAGTAATGCACCAATATTGCGACCACGGTGATGCGGATCGACCGCCAGCAGCAGCAATTCGCTTTCGGGTCCGGCGACGCGCGCAGCCGAAAAGCCGCACGGCTGCTCCCCGTCCCACGCAACGCAGACACGCGCAGACGGCAGCGCGAACAGGGTGAGCAACTGCGCACCGCTCCATGCTTCGCCATAGGCGGGGTCAAAGGCCGCTTCCATGACGCGCATGACGGCCGCGAGATCGCCGACGCGCGCCGTCGCGAGGCGGATATCGCCCGTCATGACGCCGCCATCGGCTTGGCGTCGGGCGCGCGGCCGTAGATCGGACTGGGCTGGTCGATCAGCGCCGCAGGCGGCAGGCGGAGAAAGCCGCGTGCGTCGGGGAGCGTCGTCAGTGCGCGGCCCGTGCCGCGACGCGCGACAAAGGGCTCGGCGCGATTGCCGACGGCCAACTCGTCACCGATCAGGACGGCGTCCTCTGGCAAAAGCGAGCGGAGGTCGGCGCGCGGCGCAAGGTCGACGGCGAAGGGCTGAACGAACCATTGCCCATGACCGCCCTCCATCACGACGAGCGCGCCGCCCGCCGCTGCGATCTCGTCGGCAGAATTTGCGGCGACCAGCGCCAGCGTCGAAAAGCCGTGCACCGGCACCTGCCAGCCGAGCGCGAGCGCGCGCGCTGCGGCAACGCCGATCCGCACCCCGGCAAAACTGCCCGGTCCGCAGCCGACGGCGATGACATCGGCGCGACCACCGTTCGTGAGTTCGGCGATCAACGGGACGAGCCGTTCGGCATGGCCGCGGCCGATCACCTCGTGGCGATAATCGATGACTTCGCCCGCCTCGACCAAAGCCACCGAACAGGCCTCACTCGCCGAATCGATGACCAAATGCCGCATGGGACGGGAGAAAGCCGTTCAGGCGATGCGATTGAAACGGCCGAAATCCGGGCGCGGGCTGCGCTCGAAGATCGTCGCGGGATCGCCATAGCCGAGCGTCGAGATGAAATTGCTCTTCACATGCGGCTCGTCCGCGAAAAAGGCTTCGTCGACACCGGCGTTATTGAAGCCGGACATCGGCCCGGTGTCGAGACCGAGCGCGCGCGCCGCGAGGATGAAATAGGCACCCTGCAAGCTGGAGTTGCGGAAGGCGGTCGTTTCGGCCAGCGGCGCGTTGCCGGCGAACCAGCTGCGCGCATCGGCGTGCGGAAAGAGTTCGGGCAGATTCTCGTAAAACGCATTGTCGCTCGCAATGATCGCGGTGACCGGCGCCTTCAGGATTTTTTCGGCATTGGCCGGAAGCGCGAGCGCGGCGAGTTTCGCCTTTGCCGCGTCGCTCACACACCAGACGATCCGCGCAGGCAGGCTGTTCGCGCTGGTCGGGCCGAATTTCACCAGATCCCAGATCGCGTGCAACTGCGCCTCGGACACCGGCCGATCGCTGTAGCCGTTATACGTACGCGCGGTACGGAACAGCTGGTCGAGAGCGCTGTCGGAAAGCGGCTCGCTCATGGGCTAACTCCTCAGGGAAAAATGGTCAGACGGCGTGAACTGCCGTTACCTCGGGAACATAATGTTTCAAGAGGGACTCGATGCCATTCTTCAGCGTCGCGGTCGAGGAGGGACAACCGGCGCAGGCGCCCTGCATCTTCAGATACACATTGCCCTTGTCGAAACCGCGATAGATGATGTCGCCGCCGTCATTGGCGACCGCGGGGCGGACGCGCGTCTCGATGAGCTCCTTGATCTGGTCAATGATGTCGGCGTCGGCGGGATCGTCGGCGAAGCCCTCATCCTCCGCCGGTACCGAAAAGCCCGCGCTCGCAGCGTTGAACAAAGGCACGTCGGCGAGGAAATG
>JAFAED010000088.1 GCA_023424275.1 Pseudomonadota bacterium
TTCGAACGTCGGGGGGTAGCCGTAATGGATGAGCCAGAGTCCGAAATAGCTCCACACCGAGACGATGGCGCCGAGGAACAGGCCCGCGCCGAGGAGGGCGGTGAGGCTGGCGGGCGTCAGTGCGCCGCGCTCGCCGTCCGGCGCTGCAGGCTCGAGCCGGCGCGGAAGCGACAAGGCGGCGACCGCCGCCACGATGCCGGCGGTGGCAAGCGCCAGAAGCGCGGTGTCGGTTCGTGAACTGCCCGCGACGACGAAGGGAAGCGCCGCCGCGACGACCGCCTGTAACAAGGTCTGGACCGCGAGGAAGATCGCGCTGGCGCGCTCGACCCGCTCGACGCGCGATATCGCGACGAGTGCCGACGCCACCAAAACGCCTTCGCTCAGCCCCGCCAGCGCGCGGGATGCCGACAGGAAGGCCATCCCCGATTGGCCCATCATCGCAAGGTTCATGGCGACGAGGACGAGACCGGCGACGCCGATCACGACGCGGGCGCCCATTTTGCGGAGCAATCCGATCCCGGCCAACGACCCCAGAACCATCGCGAGCATTTCGATCGTCACCAGATTGCCGACCTGCGCCTCGGCAATGCGGCTTTCCTGGACCATCGCACCGAGCAGGACGGGCTGGACGCCGAGCACGAGCAGCGCGCACGAGCCGATCACGATGGACGTGGCGAGCGTGCGGCCGCTGACCGGCGACAGCGTTGCCGTCACGCGGGCTGGTCCTTTGCGCGCAGCGGCAGATATTCGGGCAGGAAGGTCCGCGAATAGGCGATGCGTGCGCGGCGCGCCTGTTCCTCCATCTCGTCGGTGATGTGGCCGTGGCGATGGATCGACAGCGCCCAGATCGCGTCGTTGATGACGATGACCTCGACCAGCCGGTCGTGCAGGTCGGGAATCTCGGGCATCACGAACATCTGCGTCATCAATTCGATGCTGCGGCCCGCCGTGATGAAATTGCTGTCGAGATCCTGTAGCCGGATATCGGACGACCAGGCCGGCCCCTCGAGCAGCACCTGCCGCGCAGCGGGATGTTCGTTGAACCATTTCTGGCCGGCGCGATATTGGAGCGTCTGGAGTTCCTGCCAGCTTTCGACATTTTCGGGCGCGCGGGTCAGCACACCCTCCTCGAAGCGTTTCAGATAACGTTCGGCGAGCGCGCTGAACACGAGCTGCGGTTCGGGAAAGAAATGATAGATCGACGGCGGCGAGATGCCGACTTCGGTCGCGATCGCCGGAATGCTGATCGCTGCCGGAGGCAGGGTGTCGAGAAGGCGCTCGGCGCCGTCGAGAATCGCCTCGAACCGTGCCCGGCTCCGCTTTTGTGCGGGGCGCCTGATTTCGGCCCGGACCACTTCATTCTTCGTCATGCGCGCTCCTGTCATCGCGCCATCATTGGCAAAATCGCGCACAAATCAACAAAATTTCCGAACTTGAGCGCCATATTTTTAAATTTCTTGACAGATCGACGGATTATCGATCACAAAATCGGAAAATATTCCGATATGGAGAAGGGGACGTCGATGAAACGCGGATTTGCAATGCTTTCGGTCTCGCTGCTGGCGCTCGCGCCGGCCACGGCCTTCGCGCAGGATGGTGGTGAGGCTGCGGTCGCCGACGACGGGATCGGCGAGATCGTCGTCACCGCGCAGCGCCGCGAGCAGAATATCCAGGACGTGCCGATCAGCATCACCGCGATCAGCGGCGACGCGCTGACCGAGGTCGGCATTCGCGATCCGCGCGACCTGTCGATCCTCGTCCCCGGCCTGTCGTCGCAGGCGGGCACCTCGGCGACGACGACCTCGCTGTTCCTGCGCGGGGTCGGCATCGGCGACTTCAACTCGAACACCACTGGCGCGGTCGGCGTCTATGTCGACGACGTCTTCCTCGGCGCGAATGCCGGCAAGCTGTTCAACGTCTTCGACAGCGACGGCATCGAAGTGCTGAAGGGGCCGCAGGGCACGCTCTATGGCCGCAACACCACGGCGGGCGCGATCCGCTTTTCGTCGCGCAAGCCGACCGACGAATTCACCGCCAATGCCGCCCTGTCATATGGCCGTTACAACGAAGTGCAGGTCGAAGGCGGCGTCGGCGGACCGATTGCGGGCGACGTGCTGAAGGCGCGTGTCGCGGGCACCTACCTCCGCCGCGACGGCTGGCTGCTCAACCGCGTCACCGGGAACAAGCTCAACGACCTCGATATGTGGGCCGGACGCGCGATCGTCGATTTCACCCCGAACTCCGATATCCTGATCCGCGCGATCGTCCATGGCGGTCAGAACCGTGGCGGCGCGCGCCAGTTCCAGCATCGGGGATCGGGCATCGACTTTGCCGGCAATCCGAATTTCGCCGACGGCGTGCCGCTCGACGGCCTTGGCTATGCCGATACCGACGGCGACCTCAACGCCGGCGATTATGACATCGAGGGGCAGGAACGCGTCAACGTGTTCGGCGCATCGCTGACCGCGAGTATCGATATGGGCGGCGTCTCGCTGACCTCGATCAGCGCCTATGAACAGGTCCGGCGCCGCACGGTGGAGGACACCGACGCCAGCCCGAACAATGTGCTGACCGCGACCTATATCGACCGGCCGACGCAGTACAGCCAGGAAATCCGCCTCCAGTCGAAGGGCGACAATGCGGTCAACTGGATCGTCGGCGGCTATTATTTCCACGACAAGCTGGTCACCGAAAGCGCGTTCGACATCCTGCGCGTCTTCCGCGATCCCGACGACCTGCTCGGCACGCTCGATCCGGTCAATTCGATCGGCAATTTCGCCTATCCCTATACGCAGAAGACCGAAAGCTGGGCCGCCTTCGCACAGGCCGACGTCAAGCTGACCGACCGGCTGACGCTGACCGGGGGGCTGCGCTATTCCAGCGACAGCATCGATTTCGATTTCCACAGCTTTTTCGATGACGTGATTACCGTGCCGGTGCTCGATTTCACGGGATCGAAGACGTTCAAGGATCTGTCGTGGCGCGCGGCGCTGTCGTTCCAGGCGACCGACAATCTGCTCTTCTACGCCTCGTCGTCGAAGGGATATAACAGCGGCGGTTTCGCAGGCGGCTCGTCGAGCGATCCGGCACAGCTCCAGCCTTTCCGCTCGGAAAAACTCTATGCCTATGAGGCGGGGTTCAAGAGCGACCTGCTCGATCGCAAGCTGCGCTTCAACGCCGCCGCCTTCTATTATGATTATCGCGACCTGCAGGTGTTCGTGTTCGACACGTCGGGCGTGCTGCCGGTGCAGCGCAAGCTCAACGCGGGCAATGCCGAACTCTATGGGCTGGAGATCGAGTTGCAGGCGCAGCCGTCGCGCAACTTCAACGCGTTCGTCAACGCCAGCCTGCTCCACGCGCGCTACAAGGATTTCACCGCGCTCGCGGCGGACGATTATTCGGGCAACAAGCTGGTCAACGCGCCCGAGGTGGCAATCTCGGCCGGATTTTCGCTGACCCAGCCGCTTCCCGGCGACAGCGCGCTGCGGCTGCGCGTCGACGGCAGTCTTCAGTCCGAAACCTATCTGACGCCCGACAATGTGCAGGCCAATCGCGTGAAGCCCTATGGCACCGCCAATGCGCGCCTGTCGTGGCTGTCGCCCGACGAGGATATCGAGATTGCGCTGTGGGCGAAGAACTTCACCGGCACGCGCTACATCACTTATATTTCGCCGGTCGTGACGATGGACCAGCTCAATTACAACGACCCCGCGACATACGGCATCCAGGCCGTCCTGAAATTCTGATCAACAAGCGAGATGGATATGAGCCGAGTACAGGATGCGGCGCTGCGCGCGCGCGCGCTGAAAGTGATCCCGAACGGGATGTACGGACATGAATCGGTGCGGATGCTGCCGGACAGCTTCCCGCAATTTTTCAGCAAGGCCGAGGGCGCCTATATCTGGGATGCGGACGGCAACCGCTATCTTGACTATATGTGCGCCTATGGCCCCAGCCTGCTCGGCTATCGCGACACGCGCGTCGAGGCGGCGGCACAGGCGCAGGCGGCGCTGGGCGATACGCTGACCGGGCCGTCGCCGCTGATGGTCGAGCTCGCCGAAACTTTGGTGGCGATGGTCGACCATGCCGACTGGGCGATGTTCTGCAAGAACGGCACCGACGCGACGACGATGGCGATGAGCAGCGCGCGGGCGCAGACGGGCAAGCGCATCGTGCTGGTGGCGAAGGGCGCCTATCATGGCGCCGCGCCCTGGTGCACGCCGATCCCCGCGGGCACGGTCGCCGAAGACCGCGCGCATGTCCGCACCTATGCCTATAATGACGTCGCGAGCCTGGAGGCGGCGGTGTCCGACGCAGGCGACGACCTTGCCGCAATCTTTGCCTCGCCTTTCCGTCATGACGCCTTCATCGATCAGGAAGCGCCCGAGCCCGCCTATGCCCGACGCGCCCGCGAACTCTGCGACGAAACCGGCGCGATGCTGATCGTCGACGAGGTTCGCGCGGGCTTCCGCCTTGCGCGCGGCAGCAGCTGGAGCGACCTGGGCGTCCGGCCCGACCTTAGCGCATGGGGCAAATGTTTCGCCAACGGGCATCCGATTTCGGCGCTGCTCGGGTCGGATCGCTGCCGCGAAGGCGCCGGTTCGATCTATGCCACGGGCTCCTTCTGGCTGTCCGCCGTCCCGATGGCGGCGGCGATCGAGACGCTGCGGATCATTCGCGAGAGCGATTATCTGGAGCATATGGTCCGCCTCGGCGACCGCCTGCGGGCGGGACTCGACGCCGCGGCGTCGAAGCATGGCTTCACGCTGCGACAGACCGGCCCCGTGCAGATGCCGCAGATCATGTTCGAGGGCGACCCCGATTTCCGCGTCGGCTATGGCTGGGCGGAAGAGATGCTTGCGCGCGGCGTCTATATGCATCCCTGGCACAATATGTTCCTGTGCGCGGCGATGACCGATGCCGACATCGACCTGACCGTCGCCGCTGCCGGTGACGCCTTTGCGGCGCTTGCGGCGCGGCGGGGCGAGCTTGAGCCGCACCCGATCCTCGTCGCGCTCGCGGCGGCGACGGCGGGCTGAGCATGCCACTCGACCTGCTCGCCGTCGGGCTGACGACAATCGACATCACGGTCCACCCCGTCGCATCGCTGCCCGAGGGCGAGGCGGGGCAAATCGTCGAGAAGATCGTCCTGTCGCCCGCCGGGACCGCAGGCGGAACCGCACTTGTCGCGCAAAAGCTTGGCCTCCGCACGGGCATCGCGTCGGCGGTCGGCGACGATCCGCAGGGCCAGTTGATCCGTTCGATGTTCGATGCGGCGGGGGTCGACACCGGCCTGCTCGCCGTCGATCCGGCCTGGCCGACGTCGACGACGGTCCTGCCGATCCGCCCGAACGGCGACCGTCCGAACTGGCATATGATGGGGGCGAGCATCTTTGCGCCCGTGACCGATGCGCTCTTCGCCGCGCTCGCCCGCACCGCCGCCGTCCACTGGGGCGCCGTGGGCTTTCCGGGCGCGGCGGGGAAGGGGGGCGACCTGCTGCGCGAGGCACAGGCCCGCGGTGTGTTCACATCGTGCGACCTGATCGCACCATCGGACGCGGCGCAGGCCGATCTCGATACGCTGTTGCCGCATGTCGACCTGTTCATGCCGAGCCTTGCCGAAGTGCGCGCGCTGGCCGGCACCGACGATCCGGTCGAGGGCGCGCGCCGCTTCATGGCGCGCGGCGCGGGCGGCTGTCTGATCAAGATGGGGGGCGAGGGGGCGCTGCTCATCCTGCCCGACCGGCAAATCCATGTTCCTGCGCACGATATTCGTCCCGTCGATACGACCAGTTGCGGCGACAGCCTGTGCGCGGGCTATATCGCCGGCCGCGCGCGGGGGCTTGGCCCCGACGCGGCACTCCGCTTTGGTGTCGCCACCGCGGCGCAGGTCGCGCTCGGCGTCGGCACGCTGGGCAAACTCGAAAGCTATGATACGACGCTGGCATTCATGCGCGAGACGCCGGTGAGGGAAGAGGATCGATGACCGAAGACGACGCCCGGCAACAGCTTGTCGATGCGATGCGCGCGCTCGATGCACGCGGGCTCAATCGCGGCACGTCGGGCAATTTGTCGGTGCGGTTCGCATCGGGCATGTTCGTGACGCCGTCGGGGGTGACCCCCGATCGCCTGACCCCCGACCTGATGGTCTATGTCGATGGCGACGGAAGCGTCGCGGCGGGATCCGCGCGCCCGTCGAGCGAATGGCAAATGCATATGGGGCTGTACCAGCGCCGCGCCGACGCGAATGCCATTGTGCATTGCCACGCGCGGCACGCGACGATCCTCGCCTGCGCGCACCGCGAGATCCCGCCGCTCCACTATATGGTCGCGGTCAGCGGCGGGGCCAGCGTCCCTGTCGCCCCCTATGCCACCTTCGGCACCGAGGAGCTGGCCGAAGGGGTCGCACGCACGCTCGATGGCCGTTTCGCATGCCTGATGGCAAACCACGGCCTGATCGCGCTCGGTCCGCAGTTGCCCGTCGCGATGGCGATTGCCGAGGAAATCGAAGAACAGGCGGCGGTCTATTGCGGCACGCTGGCGATCGGCGGCCCGAAACTGCTGGAGGCGGCCGAGATGGAGAGGATCATCGGGGCCTTCAAGCGATACGGCCAGGGGCGCGCCGACGACTGACCCCGCATTAATTCGGGTTGCGGCGATGCCGGAATCTGCGGACAAGCATCCTGGGCAGCGGGGTGCGGCAATGACGGCGAAACATAATGTCCTGATCGTGGACGATCACAGCATCACGCAGAGCGGACTGCGTTTCCTGTTCGCGTCGCTCGACCGTTATGCGGTGGTCGGCACGCTCGATCGCGGCGCAACCGTCAACGCCTTTGTCCAGTCGCAGCCGGTCGACCTGGTCATCCTTGACCTGAACCTGCCCGATGTTCGCGGGATCAACGTCCTCGCGGAAATCGTCGGATCGCGCGACATGACGGTGATCATCCTGACCGGCGAAACGCATCTCAACGAAATTCATTCGGCGCTGAAACTCGGCGCGCGGGCGGTCGTCAGCAAATCCGATCCGCTCGACCATATTGTCGCCGCGTGCGATGCCGCGCTGGCGGGTGAAATCTATATCTCGCCGCATATGGGCGAAG
>JAFAED010000210.1 GCA_023424275.1 Pseudomonadota bacterium
CATCGGGCGGCCGAGCTCCCAGGAAAGCCAGCCGATCGCCAGGACCAATATGCCCAGCACCCATCCATAAATTTTGCGCGGCGCAATGAGCAGGAATAGCGGCAACCCCAGGAACAGGAACTGGAACAGCGCCGCCATCCTTATGTCAGCCTGTCAGCGCCGCGTCGCGGAGCCCGCGCCAAACCCGCAGTGCCTGCCGATTCTCGGCAATGTCATGGACGCGAAGCAATTGCGCCCCCTGCGTCGCCGCCTGATAATGGAGTGCGACCGTGCCGCCGAGCCGCTGGTCGGCGGCGGCCTCGTTATCGAGCGCGCCGATCATCCTTTTGCGGCTCGCACCGAACAGGATCGGGCATCCGAGCGTATGGAACAGCGCGAGGCCGTTGATGAGCGCCAGATTATCGCCGACCCCCTTGCCGAAACCGAGCCCCGGATCGACGATGATCTTCGACCGGTCGACCCCCGCGGCGATGCACGCGGCCACCCGCTCGGCGAGCATGTCATATACGTCGAACAGGACATGCGCATAATCGCCGCCCTCGTGCGGGTCGCTCTTGGCCGACGGCGCGTGCATCAGCACCACCGGGCAGCCGGCGTGCACGACCACTTCCATCGCGCGGTCGTCGTAGCGCAGCGCCGAAATATCGTTGACGATCCGTGCACCCGCGGCGAGCGCCGCCTCCATCACCGCGGCCTTGCGCGTGTCGATCGACACCGCGACACCGCCCCGCGCCAGCGCCGAGACGACGCCTTCGATACGCTTGATCTCGTCGCCTTCCCAGACGAGTGGCGCGCCCGGCCGCGTCGATTCACCGCCGACGTCGATGATCGCAGCGCCCGCAGCGCCCATTGCGAATCCGGCCTCGGCCGCAGCGGCAATATCGACATGCTTGCCGCCATCCGAAAAGCTGTCCGGGGTGACGTTCAATATGCCCATCAGCTGGGGCTCACCCAGCCGGATTGTCCGTTCACCAAGCTGCAAATTGCCGCGCGGCCGTATGACCCCGTCGCGCTGCGCCGTCGCCGCTTGCGCCAGCCGGTCGGGCATTGCCGCGACCCAGCCATTCCATTCGGAGACCGGCACGACTGTCGATTCGACCACCGGCCCATCGCGCAGGCTGATATGCCAGGCGGCGAACCAGACCATCGTATCGGCAATCCGCAAACAATCGTCATCGAGTTCGTGCGGCCGGTCGACGAAGCAGGTCGGGCGGCAATAGATTTGCGCATCCGCCGACGCGGCGCCGAGGTCGGGCTTGGTCAGCGGCTGAAACATCAGGCCTCGTTCGCCAGCAACCAGTCCTGCCTCACGGCGTCGATCACGCGCAGGTCCTTGCCATTGTCGACATGCCAGAAAGTCCAGCCGTTACAGCTCGGCGCGCCCTGCAGGCCCGCGCCGACCTTGTGGATCGACCCCGCAGGCTGGCCTTCGCATTCAAGGCTGCCGTCGACGCGCACTTTCGCCTTCCAGCGGCGCTTGGTGTCGGTCAGCACCGTCCCCGGCGCGATCATGCCGCACTCGACGAGCGTGCCGAACGCAACGCGCGTCGCCGCCTTCGGCGCCATCATCGTCTTCACCGCGCTCTCGTCGAGCGGCAGCGCCAGCTCGATACGCTCCAGCGCGGCCTCGATATAATCATCCTCACGCTCGATGCCGATGAAATGGCGGCCGAGGCGCTTGGCAACCGCGCCCGTCGTGCCGGTGCCGAAGAAAGGATCGAGGATCACGTCACCCGGGTTCGAGCAGGCGAGCAGGATGCGATAGAGCAAGGCTTCGGGCTTCTGCGTCGGATGGACCTTCGTGCCGCCCTTCTTGAGCCGCTCCTGACCGCCGCAGATCGGGATCAACCAGTCCGAGCGCATCTGAAGCTCGTCGTTCAGCGTCTTCATCGCGCGATAATTGAAGGTGTAACGCGACTTTTCGCCCATCGACGCCCAGATCAACGTCTCATGCGCGTTGGTGAAACGCGTACCCTTGAAATTGGGCATCGGGTTTGCCTTGCGCCACACAATGTCGTTGAGGATCCAATAGCCATTGTCCTGCAGCGCGGTGCCGACGCGGAAGATATTGTGATAGCTGCCGATCACCCAGATGCTGCCGTTCGGCTTCAGGATGCGCTTCGCTTCCTTGAGCCAGGCATGGGTAAAGCGGTCATAGGTCGCGAGGCTGTCGAACTTGTCCCAGTCATCGTCGACCGCATCGACCTGGCTGCCGTCGGGGCGCAGCAGGTCGCCGCCGAGCTGGAGATTATACGGCGGGTCGGCAAAGATCATGTCGACCGACGCGGCAGGCAGGCTGCGCATCATTTCGACGCAATCGCCCTGCAAGATGCTGTCGAGCGGCAGGTCCGCGGGGTCGACCTTCGGCGTCCGCTGCTTCGCCGCCGGGGCCTTGACCCGTTCCATCACACCCATGTTTTGCCCCTGTCTTCGACTGAAAGAAGGCCCTGATGAGTCAGGCGGAGTCAGCCGTCAAGCGCAGGACTCTAGGGATTCCGGGTCACTAACTGGTTAACGATATGAGAACGAAACGAGTCTGGCACACCATATGGAGTCGGCCGCGACTCGGAGACTCAACCACTGGTAGTGTGGCGATGAAGACTCACCCGCGAAAAAAATTTGCGTTGCGGGAGTCAGAGACCCGGATCGACCCCGGTCAGTTCGATCGACCGCATCCACAACTCGCGAGCAAGCTTTGGATCGCGTGCCTGCCGTGTCGCACGCGCGGGTCCCGAGCGCCCCGATATCTCGCCGAGCCCCTGCGGCCCCAGATAGTCGCCGCCTTGAACGCGCGCGCCGGTCGCGGCCTGCAAGGTCGGCCAGCTTCCCTGCGCCGCGCTGTTGAAGAAAGGTCCGGCCAGCGGCGTCATCGTACGCAGCGGCAGCGGCAGGTGCCGCGTGAGCTCGGTGAGGGCGACCCCGGGGTGGCAGCCGATCGCCTGCGCCGCGCGCCGCGCCGCGCTCAGTCGCCGGTCGAGTTCGAACATATGGAGCAGGTTCGCAAGCTTGCTCATCTGGTAGCGCGCCCAGTTGTGATAGCTGCGCGATGCCGAGAGGTCGCTGTAATCCATCGATCCGTTCCGGTGCGCGATGCTGCCGGTGATGACGATGCGGTCGTCGACATGGCGATGGATCAGGCCGGTCAGCGCAAAGGTGCCGAGGTGGTTGACCCCGAATTGCAGCTCATACCCCTGTTTCGTCAGCGTCTTGGGCGGGATCATCACCCCGGCATTGTTGATGAGGACGTCGATCCGCGGCCCGGCGAACACCGCCTTCGCCGCATCGCGCACCTGATCGAGGTCGGCGAGATCGAGCGGCTGGAACGACAGTTCGGCCTTTGGCACGTCACCCCAGATGCGGTTCATCGCCACTTCGGCCTTAGCCTCGTCACGGCAGGCGAGGATCACATGCGCCCCGCGCGCCGCAAGCGTCTTGGACGCTTCGAACCCGATCCCGGCATTGGCACCGGTGACAAGGAAGGTACGGCCGGTCTGCGCCGACACATCGTCGGCCGTAAATCCCCTGCTCATCGCGTCCCCCTCTTGCTTGGGCTCAGACCAGCTGCATTTGTGCGACCGGGGCAAAACTGGTCCGATGATGCGGCGTGGGCCCATGCTGGCGCAGCGCCGCGAGATGTTGTGCGGTACCATAGCCCATGTTGGTCTCCCAGCCAAAACCGGGAAAATCGCGCGCGGCGGCGACCATGAAACGGTCGCGATGCTCTTTCGCGATGATGCTGGCCGCCGAAATGCACGGATGCAGCGCATCGCCGCCGACGATCGCGCGCGCGGTGTAGCGCCAGTGCGGCAGCCGGTTGCCGTCGACCAGCACCTCATGCGGATCGAAGCCCAAGGCCTCGACGGCGCGCGTCATCGCGAGGAAGGTCGCCTGCAAGATGTTGATGCGGTCGATTTCTTCGACGCTCGCCTCGCCGACACCCCAGCGGCAGCGCGCCTTGATCTCGAGCTCGAGCTCGCTGCGGCGTTTGGCGGTGAGTTTCTTGCTGTCGTCGAGCCCGGCAATTCCGCCCTCGCACAGCAGCACCGCCGCCGCGACCACCGGCCCGGCAAGCGGCCCGCGTCCGGCTTCGTCGACGCCGACGATCATATGCGCCACGGCGGATAACGCCGATATTCGGCCGCCTGATACAGGCACAGGCGATTGCCCGCGGGATCGGCCAGCCGCGCCTCGCGCCAGCCCCATTCCTCGTCCTTCGGCATCTGATCGAAACGCACCCCGCGCCGCGCCAGATACGCCACCCAAGCATCGAGCGCGCCGCTTTCGAGATAAGTGGTTGCCCCGCCCGCCGCGCCGTCGCCCACATGGATCGACAGCGTCACGCCATTCGCTGCCTCGAACCGCGCATAGCCATTGTCAGGGCTATCGACGATCTGCTTCAGCCCCATCTGTTTATAGAAAGCGACCGACACCGCATAATCGTTCACGGGCAAGGTGATCTGGTTGAGCGCGGGGCCGGTGAACAACCCGTCGTTGCGCACGAACTGCTGTCCCATCGGGCCGTGCCCCTGCCCCAGCCCCGGCGCATCGTGCAGCGACAGGCGCACGAAATCGCGCGCACGCGCGATCGCGGGCTCAAGCGGCATCCCCTGCGCCAGCCCGGTCGCGATCGCGCTCGCGAGCGTGCAGCCGGTACCGTGGCTGTGCGGTGTATCGATGCGCGGCGCTTCCCAGCGCGCGACCTCGCCCTCGCCCGTTTCGAGCAGGCGGTCGATCACCGTCTCGCCTTCGGCATGGCCGCCCTTGATCAGCAGCGAACAGCCGTGCGCGAGCACTGCCTCCTCGCCGCCCAGGGCTTCGAGTTCGGGGAGGTTCGGCGTCGCGACCATCGCGCGGTTCAGCAGCGCCCTGAACGCGGCAATCGTCGCGTCATCGGCCAGCACCGATCCGCTGGTGGCGATCATCACCGGATCGAACACCAGCGCGGCCTGTGCAAGATCGGGCTGCGAGAGGCGCTCCGCCACCGCCGCAGCGGTTTCAGCGCTGCCGATCATGCCGATCTTGACTGCGTCGACGCCGATATCCGACGCGACGCTGTCGATCTGCGCGAGCACCATCGCGGTCGGGACCGGATGGACGCCCTGCACGCCCAGCGTGTTCTGCGCGGTGATCGCGGTGATCGCGGTCATCGCATGGCCGCCGAGCATCGTGACCGCCTTGATGTCGGCCTGAATGCCCGCGCCGCCGCCGCTGTCAGAGCCCGCGATAATCAGGACGCGTGCGGTCACGGCATGCCCCCATATCCATGGTCACCCCGGACTTGATCCGGGGTCCATAACGCCGGTGCAGCAGAGGATGCCGGATCAAGTCCGGCATGACGAAAAAGGGAAGTCGTCACCCCTTATGCTTTCGCTCCGTCGAAGCGGGATATTTCGCCAGTATCGCACCCTCGCGGAGCGGCCGGTCGAGCAGGTCGCCGCCGCAATTGGGGCAGAGTTCGTCGAGCTTGTCGGCGCAGTTGGCGCAGAAGGTGCACTCCATCGAACAGATGAAGGCGCCATGAAGGTCGGCGGGCAGGTTGCGTCCGCATTTTTCGCAGTCGGGTCGCATTTCAAGCATGATCAGTCTCTTTCAGTTTTCAAAAATCAAATGGTTATGCCGCCGCGGCGCGCACCGCGTCGCAGATCATGTCGACGACCTGCTCGACCTGTCCGGCATCGTCGCCCTCGGCCATCACGCGGATCAGGGGTTCGGTACCCGACGGGCGGATGACGAGCCGCCCACGCCCGTTCAGCGCCGCTTCGCCCTCGGCGATGGCCGCAATGACATCCTTGTGATCGAGCGGCTTGCCGCCCGAAAAACGCACATTCTTCAAAAGCTGCGGCACCGGATCGAACTGGTGCAGCAATTCGCTCGCCGGCTTGCCCGACGCGACCAGTTCGGCGAGCACCTGCAACGCGGCGAGCGTGCCATCGCCGGTGGTGGCATAGTCCGACAGGATCATATGCCC
>JAFAED010000211.1 GCA_023424275.1 Pseudomonadota bacterium
GTCCTCGCCCGGCATCATGATGTCGCTGACGACAAGGTCGATACCTTGCGCACGGAGCACCGATCGCGCCTCGGCGGCGCTCGCGGCGTCGGTCACCGCAAAGCCCTGAGCAGTCAGATATTCGCCCAGCGGTTCGCGGATCGAAGGTTCGTCGTCGATCAGCAGGATGCGGGGCGTGTCGATGTCGGTCATCAAGGTTCCAAATGAAATGCTAGTTCGCCCACCGGCCGCACAGGGCCGATGGGCGATAGCTGGCAGGGACCGGCAACAAAGGCAATGCCGGGAGGGGGGAGAAGGCCTGCGCCTTGCCGCAAAGCCCCTGCCAAATGGCTTATTGGTTCGTCGGGGCGGCCGGAGCCGCGCCGCGCTTGGCGCGCCATGCCGCGCGCTGCGCCTGACGTTCGTCCGGCGTAACCCGTCCGTCCTTGTTCGCGTCGACCGCATCGAAGCGGGCGAGCGCCGCAGTCTGGAACTCGGCCTGGCTGATCGCCTTGTCGCCGTCGGCGTCGGCCTTCATCCAGCCACCGTGACCGCCGCGCATGCCGTGACCGCCACGCTTGCCATGATGGCCGCGCATCCCGTCACGCTTGCCAGCGCCGGCTTCGCCAGCGGCGACGCGCTTTTCCTTGCGTTCGGCGCGCTTGGCGGCGCGATCGGCACCATGCTGGTCCCATTCGGCCTTGCTGATGCTGCCGTCCGAATTGGCGTCGAGCGCGGCGAAACGCTTTGCCTGCATTTCGGTGTGGCGGAGGGCGCGGTCGGCGGCGTCGATCTTGCCATCCTTATTGGCATCCATCTTTGCGAACATCTCCGCCGCCTTGGCTTGTGCGTCGGCGCGGGTCTGAACGGCATCGCGGTCGGCGCCGCCGGGCGCCGCCAAAACGGGTGCTGCAATCAGTGCGGCACCCAGCGTCAAAAGGGAAATCTTCTTCACGTCATAAACTCCTTCATGGGACTTTCCCGCAGGAAAGCTCTTGTCCCGATGACGACCTTCTAGGCGCCGTTTGTCCCAAGGAATTGCCGGATCGACGAAAAATTGTCGCAAGATGTCGCAGAAGCGCGGCCCCGTTCATTTGCGCGCAAGCGACGCCAGACAGACCTGTTCGGACATAGTCGCCCGATCGCGAGCCGCCAGGTGCGCGGCGACGTGTCGACGCGGACGAGCGATGACATCAAGCGCTTTCACGATAGGGTTTCGGGTACAGGCGCGTGCCGGGCGCGGGGCTCGACCGGAAGATTTGCGTCACGTTTTCGGCGTAAAAACAGGTAAGCCCCGTCGTATTTCTACGGCGGGGCTCCCGAGACTTCGTCCGAAGACAGAAGTCAAATCCACTCTTTCTTTCGATCAAGCAGGTAGATGAAACGCGCCCGGTTCCGGATGGTTCCCGGCGCCTCATATTTTTTTACGTCACCTTGCGGGCTGCCGCCGACCCGAGGATCAGGAACAGGACGACCAGCGCGAGGCCGACGAAAAACAGGATCTTTGCGATACCTGCGGCCGCACCGGCAACGCCGCCAAAACCGAGCACGGCGGCCAGCAGTGCGATCACGGCGAAGATCAAGGCCCATTTGAACATCTGACGTCTCCTTGCATTGCAGGACCGGGCGCGCGGCATCGGCTTCGAAAACCGCCTTTTTGCAGGTTTTCGAACGGAAGAACGACCGGTGGTCGTGCGCAGGTCTCTGATTATCGAGTGCAAAGGGGAAACGGACGACTGCGGCGAAAGTTCCTGCCGCTCCGGCGCACATATCGAACAGCGCGCGAACAATGGCCTCTTGCGCATTCGGCCGGCGATGCGTCTAAGGCCATATCGTTCGAGGGAGTTTTCATGCGCATTTCATCGCTCAGCCGGCTGCTCGCAGCAGCCGCATCGGTCCTTTGCATTCCGGCCGCGGCCACGGCCCAGTCCGCCGACACGGCGCCGGCGCAAAGCACGACCGCCTATCTCAACAAGCAGATGGCGGCCCTCGCCGAACGGAATGGCGCCGACGGTTGGCGCACGACCGCGAGCGGGCTGCGCTGGCGCCGGATCGCGGGCGACGGCAGCGGCGCCCGCCCCGGCCCGACCGACGAGGTCACGGTGCATTATGTCGGCACCTTCGTAGACGGCCGGGAATTCGACAGTTCGGTCCGGCGCGGCGAACCGACGACCTTTCCGCTCAACCGCGTGATCGACGGCTGGCAGGAAGGCGTCGCCCTGATGGGTGTGGGCGACAAGGTCGAACTCGCGATCCCCTGGCAGCTTGCCTATGGCCCCGACGGCAAAGGCCCGATCCCGGGCGGCGCGACGCTGTTGTTCACGGTCGAACTGCTGGGCATCGAACCTGCGGGCTGATTGCTTGGGGAAGGTCTGGAGCGGGTAGCGGGGAGTCGGAGGGCGCAGCCCGGAGACGGCCAGAGCGAAGCGGCGGCCAATCGAACGCCGATTCCTGAGTTATCGACGCATGTTCCGGGTGGAGCGGGTAGCGGGAATCGAACCCGCCTAGCTAGCTTGGAAGGCTAGAGCATTACCACTATGCTATACCCGCATCTCCAAGGTCGGCGGCGATTGCCATCTTGCCCGCCTGTCGTCAAGCGCCTCATTGAGAACATCTTGGCAACATGCTAAAGAGTGGCCGTGCACGACGGCGAAGATCATGGTCCCGACGACGCAGCGGCCCCTGCGGTCCGCAAGATCATCCATGTCGACATGGATGCCTTTTACGCGTCGGTCGAACAGCGCGACGACCCGGCGCTGCGCGGCAAGCCCGTCGCGGTCGGTGGTTCGTCGCGGCGCGGCGTCGTTGCTGCCGCAAGCTATGAAGCGCGCAAATTTGGTGTGCGGTCGGCGATGCCCAGCATCACCGCGAAGCGCCAATGTCCGGGCCTGATCTTCGTGCCGCCGCGCTTCGAAGTGTATCGCGATATCTCGCACCAGATCCGCGCGATCTTTCGCGACTATGCCGATGAAGTCGAACCACTGTCGCTCGACGAAGCCTATCTCGACGTCAGCGCCGACAAGGCGGGGCTCGGCAGCGCGACCGCCGCGGCGAAGCTGATCCGCCAGCGCATCCGCGCCGAAACGGGCCTCACCGCATCGGCCGGTGTTTCGTACAACAAGTTCATCGCCAAGCTCGCGTCGGACCAGAACAAGCCCGACGGCCTGACCGTCATTCCGCCGGGGCGCGGCGCCGCCTTCGTGCAAACA
>JAFAED010000339.1 GCA_023424275.1 Pseudomonadota bacterium
CTGCCTATCATCGTCCATACGCGCGATGCCGAGGAAGACACGCTCGCGCTGCTGGGCGAGGAGATGGGCAGGGCGATCTTCCCGGGCGTGATCCACTGTTTCACGGCCAGCGACGATTTTGCGAAAAAGGCGCTCGACCTTGGACTGTTCATTTCGATCTCGGGCATCGTGACGTTCAAAAATGCTGCCGACCTGCAAGCCACGGCCAAATGGCTGCCGCAGGACCGGCTGCTGATCGAAACCGATTCCCCCTTCCTCGCCCCTGTCCCGCACCGCGGCAAAACCGGTGAGCCGGCCTTCGTGGCCGACACGCTGGCCTTCCTTGCGGCGCTGCGCGGCGACGATTCCGATGCCCTGGCGGCGGCGACAAGCGCCAATTTCTACGCATTGTTCAACAAGGCGGCGCCATGACGTCACGCGCATTATGAAGGTTCGTATTCTGGGATCGGGCACGTCGTCGGGCGTGCCGCGGCTCGGCAATGACTGGGGCCTGTGCGACCCCGACAATCCGCGCAACCTGCGCAGCCGCGCCTCGATCCTGATCTCGCTCGGGGGCTTCCGCATCCTCGTCGACACCAGCCCCGACATGCGGCTGCAACTGCTCGACGCAGAGGTCGGCGAAGTGAACGCCGTGATCTGGACGCACGAGCATGCCGATCACACGCATGGGCTCGACGACCTGCGCCAGGTCATGCACCTGCGCGGTTCGGCGGTGCCCTGCTACGCGCGCTATCATGTCCTTGAGACGCTCAAGTGGCGCTTTTCCTATGCTTTTGCCGGCAATGCCGGCTATCCGGCGTCGGTCGATGCGATCGACCTGCTCGACCATCAATCGATCGGGCCGATCGAAGTGTCGGCGATCGAAATGCCGCACGGGCCGATCAAGGCCAGCGGCCTTATCTTCAGCGACGGTGCGCATAAGATCGCCTATGCCACTGATTTCTCGAAATTCACTGACGAGATGGTCGATTTTTTCCAGGGCGTCGACCTGTTCGTGATCGATGCGCTGCGCCGTTATCCGCACCCGACGCATCCGCATCTTCAAATGACGCTCGAGGCATTGACCAAGGTCGGCAATCCGCGCGCGATCATCACGCACATGGACAATACGATGGACTATGACGATCTGGCGGCCGAATTGCCGCCGGGCGTCGAGCCGGGCTATGACGGGCTGGAGGTGCAGCTATGACCGGGGATACGACCGTCCAGATCATCTGGTTCGCCGGCGCGTTCGCGTTGGTGCTGAGTTCGCTGATCGCGCGGCGGTTGCCGATGGCGGACTGGATCAAGATGGCGCTGGCATGGGCCGCGATTTTCGGGCTGGTCTTTCTGGTGATCCGAACCTGGCAGGCCGTAACCTGAGCGGGAGGACGATGCGGTAGAGCGGCGTCGGATAATTATCGAGTGATTCCAACGGCAGGGGGCCTTCCGCCTCACCATATCGAGATTAATTTAACATAATATATATTATCGGATAATGTTATGACCTCTACCGGAACCCAGCCCCCTATCGCCCGACTGCTCGCAATCATGGCGCAATTGCGCAATCCCGACGGCGGATGCGAATGGGATCTGGCGCAGGATTTCTCGACGATCGCGCCCTATACGATCGAGGAAGCCTATGAAGTCGCCGATGCGATTGCCGGCGGCGATCCCGCCGAAATTTGTGACGAGCTTGGCGACCTGCTGCTCCAGGTCGTTTTTCACAGCCAGATCGCGACCGACAGCGGCCTGTTCGGTTTCGACGATGTCGCCAACGCGATCAGCGACAAGATGGAGCGCCGGCATCCCCACATCTTCGGCGATCGCAAGACCGACGATGTTCGCCAGCAATGGGAGCAGATCAAGGCGGCCGAACGCGCCGCCGACGGCCCGGCAGGCGCGCTCGCGGGCGTGGCTTTATCATTGCCCGCATTGCTGCGCGCGCAAAAGCTGCAAGGCCGTGCCGCGCGCGTCGGTTTCGACTGGCCCGATGCCGAAGCACCGCGCGAAAAGATCGACGAGGAGCTCGCCGAGGTCGCTGACGCCGCGAACGATGCCGAACGGCATGAAGAAGTCGGCGACCTGCTGTTCGCGGTCGTCAACTATGCTCGCAAGCTGGGCGTCGATGCCGAGGGCGCGCTGCGCGATGCCAACCTGAAATTCGCGCGCCGCTTTGCCGCCATGGAAGACCGCGCCGGCGGCAGCCTTGCCGGACTGTCGCTCGACGAGCAGGAACAGCATTGGGTTGCCGTCAAGATTGCGGAGCGGTCCTAGCCGGCCAGAGCCGCTCGAAACGGGCGCTGTCTGCCGGGTCGAGCCGGACGGTCAGCACATGGCCCTCGTCCATGGGCTCGTCCGCCAACACCTCGCCGCGCGCGTGAAGCCACGCCGCCGCTTCACCCTCGCTATAGTCCAGATAGATACGGCGTATCTGATGCTGTGCGGTCAACTGCGCCGCCATCAGGATGCGCGCGGCCTCGATGCCCTCGCCCGTCGCGGCCGAAATCACCGCGACGTCGGGGCGCCGCGCCGCCATCTCTTCGATCGCCGCGCGGGCGTCGGCATCGGCGGTGTCGATCTTGTTCCAGATTTCGATCTGCGGGATCGCCGGCGGCGCATCGCCCTCGCTGCCCTCCTGC
>JAFAED010000343.1 GCA_023424275.1 Pseudomonadota bacterium
GCGGTGAAAAACCCCTTCACCGCCCAGGCGCGCAGATGGTGCCCGATCGCACGGCCGTCGACCGGCTGACCCGGCGCGATCAGCCAGCGGCCGAACTGCCAGCAACCGTCGCGCGGTTCGATCATGCGGCGGTCGAGCCACAGCATATAGGGCACCGAGACGAGCAGCAGCCACGGAGCGACGGTTTCGAGCAGGTTCATCGAAAAGGCGTAATTGCCCTCCCAATAATAGCGCATCGTCGCATAGATGAGCGCGATCAGCCCCCATGTTGCCCACATTCCGGCGAGTTTTGTCAGGCTGATATCGAGCGTCTCGCGCCAAGACCGGCGAAGCGACCAGTCGATTCCTGTCGATGGGTTGCGGTGCACCTTGTCGACAAAGACCGACCAAAGCACCATCGGCAGCCCGCAGGCGAGCACGCTGGCGATCGCCGAATTGGGGCCGTCCATCGGTCCCCGGTCCCATTCGACTCCCAGAAAATCGGCAATCTGCGGCGCGAAGCGCGCGACCAAAAGATAGCTAACAAGGCCCACAAGGCCGACGATGCCAACGCCGGCGCTGACCGCCGAACGCGGGCGCTCGGCGACGGGCACAGACGGAACGGCGGGCGATTCGAGAGCACCCGATGAAGCGGATTCGGCCATGATATTCACCCGCTTAGCCCTATCCAAAAATGGTAAGCAAGCCGTCAATGAGATCCACCGATTCGCGGGCCGATTTCCTGCCATAATGGTAGCATTCGCGCCCTTTGACACCGTTCACCGCGCGATGGTTTCGACTCGGCCCGAGTCGCCCTCCAAAGATTCGCGGAGTCGCCGGCTGCCTGATAAGGCGCGCATCAATCGGGGCGGAGGGCTCCAACAAAACACAAGATGGGGTCGCCACTTGTCATCGAAAACAACGGGCCTGCGCGAATTGCGCCAGCGGCTTTCTGCGCTGTTTCAGGACCATGAAATCTTCGTTCGCACGCACGGTCATGTTCGATTCCTGCGGGTTAGCGCGGTCTGGCAAAAGCGCGTCGCGCTCATTGCCGGCCTCGTCCTGCTCGTCTGGGCCGGCACCACGCTGGCGGTTCTCGTCAATCAGTTGCTCACCGCCGACGAGCGCGCCGCCGTTGCCCAGCAACAGGCCGCCGCTGCCGAAGCCGAAGCGCGCGTCGCCAAATATCGCGACCGCGTCGCCGAGACCGCCGCCGATCTGGAAGACCGGCAGGAACAGCTCGAGGAATGGTCGAAGGTTCATTTCGGCGTAGAGCCTGCGGCCGTAACCCCCGAAGCGCATGGCGAAGGCGCAGCGCCGGTGGCCGAAAAGGCGCCGCTGAAGACCAGCGCGGCGATCGACCCCAACCTGCCGCCCGAAGCGCAGGTCCTTGCCCGCCTCGAAGCGCGGCAGGAAGATTTCGCGACCCGTCTGCTGGCTGCGGTCAACGAACGCGCAGCGAAAGCCGAGGGCGCGGTCGCCAAATTGGGCATGAATCCGGCAGCGCTCGTCCGCAACGCCGCCGCGGGCCGCGGTGGTCCGTTCATCCCCTATCGCAGCCGAAGCGGCCGCGCGAGTTCGCTCGGGAAATCCTTCGCCGCCCTGGAAAGCGCGCTGTTCCGCATGGAAGTGCTCGAACGCACGCTCGTTGCGATCCCGTCGGGTCAGCCCGCGAACGTGCTGATGCTCTCGTCGAGCTTCGGCTATCGCAGCGATCCTTTTACCGGCGCCGGCGCGATGCACTCGGGGCTCGATTTCCCCGGCCCGATGGGCACGCCGATCCTCGCCGCCGCCCCCGGCCGCGTCGTTTATGTCGGCCAAAAATCGGGTTACGGCAATGTCGTCGAGGTCGATCACGGCCAGGGCATATTGACCCGCTACGCCCACTTGTCGGGCTTTACGTCCAAGGTCGGCGCACAGGTCGCCGCCGGCGAGCAGATCGCCAAAATGGGCTCGACCGGCCGTTCGACCGGCAGCCACCTGCATTTCGAAGTCCGTTTGAACGGCGTCGCGGTCAACCCGCGCCGCTTCCTGGAGGCCAAAGCCGATGTTCTCGAAGTCAAAGACGACGCCCGACAGCGAGTCGGTTCCGTCGCTGCCGCCCGTGGTGCCCGCTAAGATGGCGACGGGCGCGCGTCACACGACCTTTTCGATCCTCGGATCGGACGTCGTCGTCACCGGCAATGTCGCTGCCAGCGTCGACCTGCACGTCGACGGCAAGATCGACGGCGACCTGAAATGCGCCAACCTCGTCCAGGGCGAAGCAAGCGAGATCAAGGGCGCGGTCGTCGCCGAGACCGCAAAGATCGCAGGCCTGCTCGACGGGTCGATCGAGGCCAAGACGCTGATCGTCCACGCGACCGCACGGATCACCGGCGACGTCGTCTATGAAACGATCACGATCGAAAATGGCGGCAAGGTCGAAGGCAAGCTGAGCCACCGCCGCCACGGCGCCGCTGCGGCGAAGGCACCGCCGCCGCTGGAAGTCGTCTCCAGCTAACGTCGCTTGCGATGGGGCCGCGCGCCTGCGCGGCCTTCAATTCGTTATAGCGACCTCGCGGTCCTGCGTCCGCCCCGGCTCATCTTGGTGCCGCTGGACAATCACCTTGTTGCGGCCGCCACGCTTCGCGTCATAGAGAGCGGCATCGGCGAGCCGGTACAAATG
>JAFAED010000346.1 GCA_023424275.1 Pseudomonadota bacterium
CGCCGCGGGCGCAACATCGCGCCCGCGGCCTCTTGGGTAACAAGCGGTCGCGGCGTTGCCCGATCGGAAGGGGGGGATGAGCCATGGCGGATGACCGGCGATCGGGATCGAGCCCTCCGCATTGGGCCGACGAACATGGCGAGGGCCCAGATCTTCACCGCGACGCAGCCGAGGCGCCGCCCGCCCCCGCGCGCCGTCCGGCCCACCTCAAGCTCGTGAGCGACCGCACTGCCGCCAAGGCCGGCGTCGGCACCGACACGCGGCCATGGGCGCTCTCCGCGATCAAATGCCTCGAAGCCGAGCGGATGCGCCCGCGCGTGACGCCGCTCGTCGCCATCCCCTGCCCCGAGCTTCCCGGCATCAGCTTCATCCTCAAGGACGAGAGCGCGCATCCGACAGGCAGCCTCAAGCATCGTCTCGCCCATGCGCTCTTCACCCACGGCATCGCCAGCGGCGAGATCGCACCCGGCACCTTGCTCACCCAGGGCTCGTCGGGATCGACCGCGATCGCCGAGGCGTGGTTCGCGCGCAAGCTCGGCCTTCGTTACCTGGCCGTCCTCCCCGCGACGACCACCGCGGTGAAGCTCGACGCGATCCGGGACGAGGAGGCCGAGATCGTCCTCGCCAAGCCCGGCGCCCATCTTGCGCGCATGGCGGCCGACATCGCGCGCGAAGAAGGCGGCTATCATCTCGACCAGTTCGCACGCGCCGCCGACGCCTGCGACTGGCGCGGCGACGGCAATATCGCCGCCGAAGCGATCGAGCAGCTCAAAGCTCAAGGGTACGCTGACCCGCGCTGGATTGTCGCCGGTGCGGGAACGGGCGGCACCGCGTCGACGATCGGGCGTTATCTGCGTACGCGGCCCGAACTTGCCGCGTGCCGGCTTTGCGTCGTCGACCCGGAGGGCTCGGCCTATTTTCGATATTTCGCGACCGGTGACGCCGCCGCGCGCGGAGTCGCCTCGCCCGTGGTCGAAGGCATCGGGCGCGGGCGCACCTCGCCCGCCTTCTTGCCAGGCGTGATCGACCATATGGTGTCGGTGTCCGACGAAGGATCGGTTGCCGGCGCGCACTGGATCGAGGAGCGGATCGGACGCCGGTTCGGCCCCTCGACCGGCACCAACTTGATCGGCGCGCTGATCCTCGGCCAGGCGATGGCACGGCGGGGCGAAAGCGGAACGATCCTGCTTCTCGGCTGCGATCGCGGCGAGCGCTACGCCGACACGATTTACGATCCGGCCTGGTGTGCCGAGCGACGGCTCGACTGCGGCGGATGGCACAACCTGCTGCGCGCGGTCGGCGCCCCGCAATTCCCGGCCGCCTTTTGATGGCGCGCCACAAGCCCGCGCCACCCGAATTACGCGGCAGGTGCGGATTGGACGCGCTCGCGCGTCTTATCGGGGAGGCGACGATGCGCAGCGTGACATCGCTTCCGGTCTTGCGGGCACGGCGCGGTTGCTCCTTGCTTGCTTCGTGCCGCCGCGACGGGGAGCGAGAGCTCCGCACCGACGCAAGACCGTTCCGGGCTGCGGGAGAATCCACTGGCTCCCGCGGCCTATGCGGCGCGCTCGAGGGAGAGGTTAGAAGATGAGCGCGAAGCCGCGATCGGCGCCCTTCGATCCCGAGATTTGTGAATGGGCCGTGCGCGTCGTCCTCAGCGAAGAAATCGAAGCCGGACGCGACGCGGCGGTCCAGTCGGTGGCCGCGCGCGTCGGCTGCGCGCCCCAGACCCTGCTGCGCTGGCTCCGCAAGGCCGAGCTGGCGGGCGGGATGACGCCCGGCCTCTTCACCAATCCCGAGCAGCGCATCCGCGCGCTCGAACGCGAGCTCGTCGCTCAGCGCGAGATCGTCGCGATGCTCCGCCAGGACCTCAAGGCGGCGGGCCATCCGCGCGCCTGAGCAATGCCCGGCGGGGCGCCACCGGCACGCGCCCGGGCCGCCCGAAAGCCGCTACGGCATGGTGCACTCTCCCGGCACAAACCTCCTCAAAAAAATCCGCCACGAGGGTGTGTTTTGGGGTGGCCCGCACGTCTTAGAAATGGGGGGCGATGCTCATGCAGTCCAACATCGCTCCAAGGTCCAACGATGATGTGCATCTCCCCGGTGTGCACTGTCGGGCTGCGGCGCGGGACTCCGAGAAGCGTTCCCGCGCCGCAGCCAGGATCGCCGCGCGTGTGTGGGGCCGCGCTTCCTCGACAAGTTGAACGCAGCGTCCGGCTGCGCAGACCAGGGAGCGGCAATGGACAATCATTATGAGCAGGAAATCTGGGCGCGCGTCGTCGAGATCGAGCGCACGCACGGCGAAAATGCCGCCGCGCATATCGCCGAACGCATAGCAGCGTTCGAAGCGATCGCCGACGCCGATGCGGTGACCTTCTGGCGCGACCTCGAAGACCGGCTCGCCAAGCTGCGCAAGATCGGCGGCCAGGGTTGAGCGCTCATTCGCAGCCGACACCGTCGCCATCGCGGTCCAGGCGCGGCGCATAGCCCGGATCGCCCGCCATGACGGGCGCGGCGCCTGCGGCCCTGGCTTCGGAACAATTGCGAAAGCTCCTGCCCGCGACGCGCCGCGGCGGCGAAACGAAGCGGACGGGCGGTGGGGCGGGCTCGGCCGCGGTCTCAGAAATGGCGTCGACGGATGCTGCCTCGTCGAGCGCGGCATCGGCGCCCGCCGCGGAACCCTCGGAGTAGAGCGCCGCCGGCGTGCCGCTGTCGCTGGCGTTTTCGCGCGGCGGCGCATCGCCGACCGAGCATCGACCGACGACGAAGGCGATCACTGCAACGACCGCAAGCGCGCCGCACCCGTCCTGATCCTTATTCGCCATCCTTCCCCCTTGCCCTCAAGCGTGTCGATTGCCGGTCGCTGCCGGCATCGAACCGCGCCTGCTTGCAGCTCCGGGCCATCGACTCGGTCCGCGGCCTTGTGCGGCTGCAGTCTGCAGCCTGCCGGGATTGCAAGCCTCCCCTTCCCCGCTTCGGCACCGCCGCGGACCGCTCGCACCGAAATGCCGCGACTTTGCTTGGAAGTAACGCGCCAAGTGCGTCGCGCCGCAAGATCAATAGTATCAA
>JAFAED010000354.1 GCA_023424275.1 Pseudomonadota bacterium
GCTTTGTTCGGTCGCCTTCGATGCGCTGCGGCTCGGCTCGGCCGGTTGAGCCATGCCGGAACCAGCATCGCATAGCTCAAGGCGAAGGCCGCAGCCCCTGCGACCAGGCCGGCGCGCGATCCGATGAGCATCGTCATGATCGTTAAAAGCAGGGCAGCCCCCACCAATCCCAGCTGAACGAGCGAACGTTGCTGCCGACGCATCAATTCATCGCGAAGCAGCGCCGCAGAAAAAATAATCGCGCATGCCTGGAAAATGGCATGATGGTTGCGGTTCGCGAACAGGCCGACCATCGAGCCGCTGTTGGTAATTCGGTAAAGAAAAGCGGGACTACCGGCTCCCGATACGATCTGAAGGACGCCGAGCAGTGCGCTGACGACCGCGATAATGACGAGCGCCTGCAATAGCCGCGGAACGTCATCTGCCGCGACGCGGCTCGCAACCAGCAACGCTGCCAGCGGGACCGTCATTGCCAAAAGACTGTTCCAGGTTTCCGAAGGGGTGAGCGAGATCGGCCGGGAGATCTCCGGCTGACCCAAAACCCTGTCCGCAGCAACAATCAATTCGCGCCCAGGCAGGTTATGCCAGATCGATGGCGCCAACGGAACGAGCTGGACGGCGATCAACATCGTCAACGCCGACAGGAGGATGAGCGGCGTACGAATGCGCAGCCAGTCCCCCCGCTGCATACCCGCTATCGCCCAGCAGCCGAACAGCACGGAACCGCTGCGAAGGAGTGGCAATGATGCGACATCGCTTCGCGACGCACCGCCGGTCAAAAATACGAAAGCAAGGAAAAGCAGTGGCATCCAGCGTTGCCATTCTGCCGCGGCTTGCGCGCCCGAATGCGTCGCCCTTTTTGTTCTGCTGTTCATGATTTCGCTATTCTGGCCTGTTTGGCGGAAGGTGCCCCTACAGCGCCCCCTCTGCGGGCAACTAAAGGGCGATACCCCTCATGGCAAGCTTGCTCGGACGGCATCGGCCTCGGCGCTGCGTTCAGGCCGCGTCTGCGCGGGCCTGTTCCTCCTGCGCGAAGATAAACCAGCGTTTTTCGCCTTCTAACGCGATTGCCGCCAGCGTCCCGCTACGAAATGCGCCGACATCAATACCGATGCGGTTGACCTGTTCGTCAGGCGCAGCGGTGATGCTGTGACCGTGCACGATCATCTTGCCATGTTCGGTGAGATCGTCGAGGAGTTCATCGCGAATCCATCGCAGATCGGCGAGCGATTGCTTCTCGAAAGGCACGCCGGGACGAATGCCGGCATGGACGAAGACATAATCCCCGATCTCGATAACATCCTCGCCCATTCCAAGAAAATGAACATGCTCGGCAGGCACCAGTTGGGGCAACCGCCTCGCCACATCTTCGAAGCTCGCGGCGTCCAAACTTTCGTCGTCGTTCCAATAGCTGCGTACGGTTGCATCGCCGCCGATCCGCATAAAATAGCGCACACGGCGGACATCGCCGGTCAGCGCGGCAAGGAAGCATTCCTCATGGTTGCCGATCAACAGGCGCGTATCGGGAAACTCCGAGCGCAATTTCATCGCGCGTTCGACGACGGCGGCCGACGCCGGCCCCCTGTCGACGAGATCGCCGAGCAGGATGAGCGTCATGTCGGCGGGATCGCGAGATGCATGGTCGGCGCGGATCAGGTCGATCATCTGCCCGAACAGGTCGTCCCGTCCGTGGATGTCGCCGATCGCGTACACACGCCGCCCTTCCGGAACTGCATGCATGCCGCGCGCCGCTTCGGTTGGCTTCCCCTTACGCTTCCAAAACATCAAAAATCCAACCAATCCAAAGTCGTTGACCACAGTTTTTGAGCCCGAACCGCCATTTCGGCTCGATGCTCGCATCGTAGCTCCACCATTGCTGAATGACATTATACGCCGAAACATGGCATTCGTTGCAATATCTTCGGTCACGCGTTCACCGATGGCCGTTTAATGGTTCGATTTAAGAGTGTTGCAAGATTTTTCGCCTAATCGATGGTTAGCCACAAAGCCAGATCTGACGAGATGCTAGGGTCAGGACCCATTAATTCCGCGCTCGATGTTTGAAGCGATTTTGCTCAGGGCGAGGAGAAAAGGCGCAGGAATATGTCGATATTTCCAGACTTTTCGACGACGCCATGGGCAAAATCGGTCAAATCCCGCAGGGACGCCGAAATGACTTCGATCTCAGGCTCGCGCGGTCTTGCGGGTAGCGATGCTACCCGCTGCACCCGCCCAAGCCCGATATCTTCGTCATTTCGACGCCTCGAACGTGGAATTAATGGGTCCTGACCCTAGACCCGCGCGGGAGTCCAAAGAATGAAGATAATGACGGTTTTCGGGACGCGCCCGGAAGCGATCAAGATGTTTCCCGTCGTGCATGCGCTGCGCATGCAAGGCGGCATCGATGTGCGCGTTTGCGTCACCGCGCAGCACCGCGAGATGCTCGATCAGGTGCTCGAGATTGCACGCATTACCCCCGACATCGATCTTGACGTCATGCAAGCGAACCAGTCGCTCGATGGGCTGCTGGCGCGGCTCGTCACGGGACTGGGCGCGACCTTCGATGCCGAAAAGCCCGACCGCGTCCTCGTTCACGGTGACACGCTGACGACGATGGCGGCGACCCTCGCCGCCTATTTCCGCAAGATCCCGGTCGGTCATGTCGAGGCCGGGCTGCGCAGCGGCAACATCTATCACCCCTGGCCCGAGGAAGTGAACCGCAAGGTCACGGGCGCGGTCGCCGACCTGCATTTCGCCCCGACCGAGACCGCGGCCGCCGCGCTGCGGGCCGAGAATGTTCCCGCCGACCGCATCCATATCACCGGCAATACGGTGATCGACGCGCTGCTCGCCACGACCGCGCGCATCGACGAGGAGCCGGCGCTTGCCGCGGGTCTCGACCCCCTCGTCAACCGCTTCGCCGGGAAAAGGATGATCGCCGTCACCTCGCACCGCCGCGAGAATTTTGGCGACGGCATGAAGGCCATTGCCGACGCGATTGCGGCGATCGCGGCCCGGGACGATGTCGCGGTCGTCTTTCCGGTGCACCCCAATCCACATGTCCGCGCCGCGATGGAACCGATCCTCGGCGCCCTCGGCAATGTCGCGCTGATCGACCCGCTCGACTATCCGCATTTCGTCCGCCTGCTCGCGGCGTCCGAGCTGGTGCTCACCGACAGCGGCGGGGTGCAGGAGGAAGCGCCGTCGCTCGGCAAGCCGGTGCTGGTGATGCGCGAGACGACCGAACGGCCCGAAGGCATCGAAGCGGGCACCGCGCGGCTTGTCGGAACCGACAAAGCGCGTATTGTTTCCGAAATTTTCAAGCTTTTGGACGACAAGGACGCTTATTCAGCCATGGCCCGCGCCCACAACCCCTTCGGCGACGGCACGGCGGCAAGACAGATTGCGGAGATAGTTGCGCGTGCCCATTGATACGGAACAGAAGGTCACGGTCCTCGGGCTCGGCTATATCGGTCTCCCCACCGCGGCGCTGATCGCGCGCTCGGGCTGCAGGGTCACCGGCGTAGACGTCAGCCGGACCGTCGTCGACACGGTCAACAGCGGTCGCGTTCATATCGAAGAGGTCGATCTCGACGGGCTCGTTCAGGGCGTCGTCGCGCGCGGCGCTCTGGTCGCCTCGACCGAGGTCGCCGCCGCCGACACCTTCGTCATCGCCGTGCCGACCCCGCACGACGAGGAACATCGCCCCGACATCGGCCACGTCCTCTCGGCCGCGCGCGCGATCGCGCCGAAACTCGAGGCCGGCAACCTCGTGATCCTCGAATCCACCTCACCCGTCGGCACCACGGAGAAGGTCGCCGCGCTGCTCGCCGAACTGCGTCCCGATCTCAAGGTCCCCGGTGCCTGCACCGGTGCCGCCGACATCTTCGTCGCCTATTGC
>JAFAED010000374.1 GCA_023424275.1 Pseudomonadota bacterium
TAATAATCGTCGTACCAGCCGCCGCCGAAGCCGATCTGCGCAAAGCCGCCGCCATAGTCGGCACTGTCATAGCAGTCGTAGCCGTAACCATCGTCATAGGCATATCCGTCGCCGTCATAATAGGTACTGCCGTAGCGCGCGGAGCAGTCGCCGCCCGACGCATAACTCGATCCATAGACGTCGCCATAATAGCAGCCGCCCAGCATCGTCGTCGCAAGCGCGCCGAATGCGATGGACAGGGGGCGCTTCAAACTCTTCGCCATAGCTTTATCCTTTTGGGCCCAACGGATGCGACCCGTCATCTTGGATCGCAAATTGCGCGAGTCGAGTTGAATTTGCGGTGAATAGTGTTCCGCCGCTTCGACGGGCTTACTTGCATCGATGTCAGTAGTGCGTTACGCAAGACGCCAGACAGATGGACGAGGATATGATCCGATGAACGCGCCCACGAATATCCCGATGGCAAGCCAGTGGTCCGAAAAGCGCTTCGGCCCCGAAACGCAGCACTGGCTTCCGCGTAATTCCGACCGGGCGCTCGATCATATCCCGGGCGAAGACGGCATGCCGATCATCGGCAACACGCTCGAACAGCTGGGCGACTATCGCGGCTTCACCGACCGCATGGTCGCGAAATATGGCCGCGTCTATCGCAACAACAGCTTTGGCGGGCGCAGCGTAGCGCTCCACGGGCCCGAGGCGAACGAGCTCGTCATGTTCGACCGCGAAAAGATCTTCTCGTCCGAACAGGGTTGGGGGCCGGTGCTTAACCTGCTGTTCCCGCGTGGGCTGATGCTGATGGATTTCGAAAAGCACCGCGCGGACCGCAAGATATTGTCGGTGGCGTTCAAGCCCGAGCCGATGCGCCACTATGCCGAATCGCTGAACGATGGGATCAAGGGCCGCATCGCCCAGTGGAGCGGCAAGACCTTCAAATTCTATCCGGCGATCAAGGAATTGACGCTCGACCTTGCCGCGACGAGCTTTCTTGGCATCCCCTGGGGGCCGGAAGCCGACAAGGTCAACAAGGCGTTCGTCGACATGGTGCAGGCGTCGATCGGCGTCGTGCGCGTGCCCTTGCCCTTCACCGCGATGGGCCGCGGCGCCAAGGGCCGCGCCTATCTGGTCGATTATTTCGGCAAAATGGTGCCCGAACGGCGTGAGGGCGCGGGCGAGGATATGTTCAGCCAGATCTGCCGGACGCGCGACGACGACGGCGAATATATGTCGGTCGAGGCGATCGTCGACCATATGAACTTCTTGATGATGGCGGCGCACGACACCATCACCAGTTCGATCACGACGCTCGTGTGGGAACTTGCGCGCCATCCCGAATGGCAGGACAAATTGCGCGAGGAGATGCTGGCGGTTGCGCCGGCGGGCGAGGGCGTCGGGCATAACAGCCTGGGCCAGCTCGAAATGACCGAATGGGCGTTCAAGGAAGCGTTGCGGCTGGTCCCCCCGGTGCCCAGCTTCCCGCGCAGGGCGCTCAAGGATTTCGAATATGGCGGCTACCGCATCCCCGCCGGCACGTCGGTCGGCGTCAGCCCCGCCTATACGCACATGATGGCGGAGCATTGGCCCGAGCCCGAAAAGTTCGACCCGATGCGCTTCTCGCCCGAGGTCGCGCGCGAGCGGCACAAATATGCGTGGGTGCCCTTCGGCGGCGGCGCGCATATGTGCCTCGGCCTGCACTTCGCGTACATGCAGGCGAAGATCTTCTTTCACCACGTCATCACGACGCACCGCATCGTCGTCGCCGACGGTTACGCGCCCGAATGGCATGTGCTGCCAATCCCGCGCCCCAAGGATGGGCTGACGGTGCGTTTCGTTCCGCTGTGATTCGAACGCGCGCCGCTTGTCCCGGCGGCGCGGCAACCTATCTCCTGTCCTCAAGGGGATAGGGGGCTAAGATGGTTTTCCCATTGTTTCTGGCGGGTCTGGTCGCGGTGATGCTGTTCGCGCCGGACACCGATGTCGCGCGCTGGCTCCATCGCGCGACGGTCGAGGAACCGCTTGGCCTGCTCGCGCGGCTCGAGCGCAAACATATCCTCTTCCTGATCGTGGGCCTGTTCGCCATTCAGGCCTATGCCGCCGTGCTGCCGGCCGAACTTGCCATCGCGCTGGCGTGGGACATGACCGCCTATGTCGACGCGATGATTGCGACCTGGGCGCTGTCGACCTTCGCGCGCCTGAATGCGATGAAAGCATGGGCAGCGGGCCGGATGGCGGCCCTGTTCGCCCCATTCGGGCGGTTCCATATGCGCGCGCGGCGAAAGCGCCGCGTCCGCCCCGAGGCGCGCAAGCCCGCCGCAAACGACGACCACCCATGGCCGGTCCCGATGGCTGCGTGACCCTGGCCGTGCAGGTCGGCCGGCGAAGGCGAGAGGCCAGCCACCGCTCGCGACCGGCCAATCCGTCGGCTAATGCGCGTCTTTCGGCGCAGGACCGCCAATCGGCGGCGGTTTGCAAAAGGGTACCATGACGAGCGCGGCGAGGAAGAGATAGGC
>JAFAED010000384.1 GCA_023424275.1 Pseudomonadota bacterium
CCGACCTGATCGCACGCGAGACCGGAAAGCCATTGTGGGAAGCACGTACCGAGGTCGAATCGGTTTGTAACAAGGTCAATATTTCGGTCACCGCCTATGCCGAACGCACCCCCAACCGGCGGATCGAAGGCGCGATGGGGCTGCGCAACGCCGTGCGCCATAAACCGCACGGCACGCTCGCGGTGCTCGGCCCCTATAATTTCCCGGCGCATTTGCCGAACGGCCATATCGTCCCTGCGCTGATCGCGGGCAATTCGGTGCTGTTCAAGCCGTCCGAAAAGACACCGGCGGTCGGCGCAAAGCTCGTCGAACTGTTCCACAGCGCCGGTGTCCCGCCGGAGGTGCTTCGCCTGGTTGTCGGCGGCCCCGAAACCGGCAAGGCCCTCGCGGGGCACGACGGGATCGACGGGCTGCTCTTCACCGGATCGGCACGCACCGGGCTTGCGCTCAACCGCCAGTTCGCGGGTCAGCCGGGCAAGATGCTCGCGCTCGAAATGGGCGGCAACAATCCGATCGTCGTTTGGGACACGGCGGATATCCGCACGGCCGCGATCATCGTGGTGCAATCGGCCTTCCTCAGCGCGGGACAGCGGTGCAGCAACGCGCGGCGGCTGATCGTCAAGGACAGCCTGGCGGACGCGCTGATCGAAGAGGTCCGCGCGCTCGCCAACCGGTTGATCGTCGACCACCCCCACGCCGAGCCCGCGCCCTATATGGGGCCGGTGATCGACAATGAGGCGGCGGACGGCCTGACCGAAAGCTTCCTGATCCTGATGTCGAACGGCGGCAAGGTCATCCGCCATATGACCCGCCCGATCGCCGGCCTCCCCTTCCTGACGCCGGGCATCATCGACGTTACGGCGATGCCCGAGCGTCCCGACATCGAACTGTTCGGTCCGCTTCTCCAGGTAATCCGTGTCGACAGTTTCGAGGCCGCGATCGCCGAGGCGAACAACACCGCCTTTGGCCTGTCGGCATCGCTGATCGGCGGCACACCGCAGCTTTACGATCAGTTCTGGGCCAATGCGCGCGCGGGCGTGATCAACTGGAACCGCCCGACCAACGGGGCATCGTCCGCGGCCCCCTTCGGCGGCATCGGCCTGTCGGGCAACCACCGGCCGAGCGCCTTTTACGCCGCTGATTATTGCGCCTATCCGGTCGCAAGTTCCGAAAGCGACGCAATGCGTGCCTCGATCGGCGTCGGACTGCGCGATCCCGAAGGGTCGCAGCTGGTTACGAAGAAGTATTTGTAGCCCCATCTTCGTCATGCCGGACCTGATCCGGCATCCATTCCAGCTGCGAAATGATGGCCCCCGGATCAAGCCCGGGGTGACGAAAATGATGGAGGCAATTTTACCTTCACCAGCGTCAATAAAGCCTGCTTTGCCAATCGAAGCCTGCACCATCATTTACCGTGCATGGAAAAGACTCTCCCTTCTGCGGGCAAGCTCTGGCTGGTCGGCGCGGGTCCCGGCGATCCCGACCTGTTGACGCTGCGCGCCGCGCGGCTGCTCGAAAGTGCCGATCTTGTCGTGCATGACGGGCTCGTCGGCGAAGGCGTGCTCGCGCTGATCCCGCCGCATGTCGAACGCATCAGCGTCGCCAAGCAGCGCAGCCGCCACACGATGAAGCAGGAATTGATCAACGAACTGCTCGTCCGCGAGACGCTCGCCGGAAAGCAGGTCGTGCGGCTGAAAGGCGGCGACCCCTTCATCTTTGGCCGCGGCGGCGAGGAACTCGATTCCGCGCGCAAGGCGGGCGTGGCGTGCGAAGTCGTCCCCGGCATCACTGCGGCGGCCGGCTGCGCGGCGCAGGCGGGCCTTCCCCTCACCCACCGCGAAGACGCCAGCGCGGTCAGCTTCGTCGCGGGCCAGTGCAAGGATCTGACCGATCAGGACTGGTCGGGGCTTGCGGGGCATGGCCGCACGCTCGTCATCTATATGGGCCTCGCGACCGCAAGCGCGATCGCCGACAAGCTGATCGCCGACGGTGTATCACCCGACCTGCCGGTCGCGGTCGTCGAGCGCGGGACGACCGCCGATGCGCGCGTCCTCCGTACACTCCTGACTGATCTCGGCGACCTTGTCGCGCGCGAGAAGGTCGCGAGTCCGGCGCTGATCATCGTCGGCAAGGTTGCGGCGCGCGCCGATGCGCTCGACTGCCTCGGCGCGCCGGGCGTCGCTCAAAACATAGAAAATATTGGGGACTTCACATGAAATTGCTCACAGGCAATGACCTGAAAACAGGATTTGTCACCTGGTGGACCGGCGCCGACTGGTCGCTGCATATCGAGGACGCCGCCGACGTCGGCGAGCATGGCGAGGCGATCCTCGCGGCGGAGGAAGGCGCGCGCCGCGTCAACGCCCCCTATATTATCAACGGCGAGCAAACCGCCGACGGTCCGCGCCCCGCGCATATCAAGGACCGCATCCGCGCCTTGGGGCCCACGGTGCGCCCCGACCTGACATTGAAACCCGCCGATCCCGCGGCCGGCGACTGGGTGATCTGACATGTACAAATATGACGAATATGACCATGCCATGGTCGCCGCCCGCGTCGCCGAATTTTCGGACCAGGTGAAGCGTCGTCTCGCGGGCGAGATCACCGAGGACCAGTTCAAGCCGCTGCGCCTGATGAACGGCCTCTATCTGCAGCTTCACGCCTATATGCTGCGCGTCGCGGTGCCCTATGGCACGCTCGACGGCCGCCAGATGCGCATGCTCGCGCATATCGCGCGCAAATATGACCGCGATTACGGCCATTTCACCACACGCCAGAATATCCAGTATAACTGGATCAAGCTGGAAGACGCCCCCGCGATCCTCGAAGACCTTGCGTCGGTCGAGATGCACGCGATCCAGACGAGCGGCAATTGCATCCGCAACATCAGTTCGGACCAGTGGGCCGGTGCCGCCGCCGACGAGATCACCGATCCGCGCCCCTGGGCCGAATTGCTCCGCCAATGGTCGAGCTTCCACCCCGAGTTCAGCTATCTGCCGCGCAAGTTCAAGATCGCGGTCATCGCCGCCGACGAGGATCGCGCCGCAATGCGCCTCCACGACATCGGCATCCAGATCGTCGAGAAGGACGGCGTCCATGGCGCGGCCTTCTATGTCGGCGGCGGCATGGGCCGCACCCCGATGATCGCGCCGCTGATCAAGGATTTCGTGCCGCTCGAGGATATGCTGAGCTATGCCGAGGCGTGCCTGCGCGTCTACAACCGCTACGGCCGCCGCGATAATATCTACAAGGCGCGCATCAAGATCCTGATCCACGAGCTCGGCGCAGACGAATATCGCCGCCAGGTCGAGGATGAGTTCGCGCATGTAAAGTCGCTGGGGATCGATCCGCCGAAGGCCGAGTTCGACCGCATTGCCGCGCAGTTCGCGCCGCCGGCGCTCGACGCCTCGGCACCGGACGCGATCGACCGCAGCGATCCCGATTTTGCGGTGTGGGTCGACCAGAATGTCGCCGCGCACAAGGTGCCCGGCCATGCGATCGTCAATATCAGCCTGAAGCCCGTCGGCGGCATTCCCGGCGACGCCAGCTCGGCACAGATCGACCTGATGGCCGACCTCGCCGAGAAATACAGCCACGACGAACTGCGCGTCACCCACGCGCAGAACAT